>NZ_DGIC01000003.1:0-107328 GCF_002392975.1 Candidatus Ruminimicrobiellum ovillum | reverse complement strand
TAGAAAGAGGACAAGTATTAGCAGCACCTGGAACAATACACCCACACAAGAAATTCAAAGGTCAAGTATATATATTGAAGAAAGAAGAAGGCGGAAGACATACACCATTCTTTAACGGATACAGACCACAGTTCTATTTTAGAACGACCGATGTAACCGGAGTAGCACATTTACCGGCAGGAACCGAAATGGTAATGCCAGGTGATAACGTAGAAATGGAAGTAGAATTGATAATGCCGGTAGCAATGGATGAACAATTGAGATTTGCAATCAGAGAAGGCGGAAGAACAGTTGGATCAGGCGTTGTTACAAAGATCATTGAATAATTAAAATACAGGAAAAATAATATGTCAAACGAAAAAGTAGCAGTAAACAAAACAGATAGAATAAGAATAAAACTTCGTTCTTACGATTGTAAAATGTTAGACGATTCTTTAAAGAAAATTGTAGAAACAGCAAGAAGAACAGGTGCAACAATAACCGGTCCTATGCTTTTGCCTACAAACATAAAGAAATATACGGTTAACAGATCAGTTCATACTGATAAGAAATCGAGAGAGCAGTTTGAAATGAGAGTTCATAAGAGATTGGTTGATATCTGTGAACCTTCAGGAAATACGGTGGAAGAATTGATGAAATTGGATCTTCCTGCCGGAGTAGATATTGAAATAAAAATGTAATTTTGCGAAAGCAAAGTTGCGAGGTATAGAGGGATAAAAGTATGGAATTTTGTTTCCATACATCCTCGATACATTAAACTAAAATTTAAAGTAGAGAGAAAATATGTTAAAGTCAATAATTGGTTCAAAAATAGGTATGACACAGGTTTTTGATGAAAAAGGCAAACTTGTGCCGGTAACAGTTATAGAAGCAGGACCATGTGTAGTTACTGCTATTAAAACTGTTGAAAATGACGGTTATAATGCCGTTCAGTTAGGTTTCAAAGATGTTGCAGAAAAGAAACTTACAAAAGCTCAATTAGGGCATTTAAAGAAAAATAATATAGCTCCTAAAAAAATCTTGAGAGAGTTCAGAACTGATGATGTTTCCGGATATACAGTAGGTCAAGAAATAAAAGCTGATATTTTTAAAGCAGGAGACTATGTTGATGTTAGCGGTATTTCAAAAGGTAAAGGTTTTGCCGGTGTTATAAAAAGACACAATTTTGGAATGCAACCGAGAACAAGAGGTCAATCTGATAGAATGAGAGCAAGAGGTTCATCAGGCGGACAAGGCCCTCAAAAATTGTTCAAAGGCATGAGAATGTCTGGACATATGGGTCAAGAATATGTTACAATACAAAAATTGCTTGTTGTAAATGTTGATGCAGAAAAGAACGTACTTCTCGTTAGAGGAGCAGTTCCTTCTGTTAAAACAGGTACTCTTATTGTTAATAATACAATAAAGAAAGTTCCTGTTAAAGTAGAAGAAAAGAAAGCAGCAAAGAAAAAATAAAAATTAGTAAATAGGACAAAAAGATAATGGATACAATAGTTTATACCGTTGAAGGTAAAGAAAAAGGAAGATATGAACTTCCGGAATATTTTAATACAGAAGTTAAAACAGCTCTTCTTCATGAAATTACAACAGGTTATCTTGCAAACTTGAGATCCGGAACACATGCTACCAAGACCAGAGGAGAAGTTTCTTTCTCAGGTGCAAAACCTTGGAAGCAGAAAGGTACAGGTAATGCAAGAGCAGGACAAAGAAATTCACCTCTTTGGAGAAAAGGTGGTATCGTATTTGGTCCTCAACCGAGAGATTATTATCAGAAGATGCCTAAACAAAAAAGAAAACTTGCATTAAGTATGGCATTTGCTAACTTAGCACAAGAAAACAATTTGGTTTTGGTTGATTTGATAAAATTTGAAGAAGCTAAAACAAAGAATGTAGCAACATTCTTAAAGAATTTGAAAGTTGACGGAAAGAAAGTTATTATCGCACTTTCAAAGAAAGATGATGTTGTTAAAACAGCAGCAAAAAATATAAAAGATGTTGTTGTAGAACAAATTGCAAATTTGAATGCTTATCAAGTTATGTGGGCAGATAAAATCGTTACAACACCTGAAGCAATTGATAGCATAAAAGAAAAGCAAGCATAAGAGAGAGTAAAATGGATATAAGAAACATTATTAAGAAACCTCTTGTAACAGAAAAAGCAGCTGTTGCAAAAGAAAAAGAAGGAAAATATACTTTCGTAGTTGATAAAGATGCTAACAAATATCAAATCAAACAAGCAGTAGAAGAAATGTTTGGTGTAAATGTAGTTAGTGTTCATACCGCAATTTTTAACGGTAAAACAAAAAGAATGGGTATGCACGAAGGTACAAAAAGTGACTGGAAAAAAGCTATAGTAAAGCTTAAAGAAGGTCAGGAAATAACAATAGAAGAAGCTTAATTTAGTTAAGCAAAAAAAATATGGGTCATCTCTTAGAAGTTATATTGTAAAAGATAGAAGTCTAAGCAGGTAATAAAGAGAGAGCTAATTCAGATAAGAATGAACATTCGGTATTGAATAGCTTTTCCGCCCGAAAAAAAGGAAAAAAAGATGGCAATCAAAACGTTTAAGCCGTACACTCCCGTAAGAAGATTCATTACGGTAGAAGATTTTTCAGAAATCACAACAAAGAAACCTGAAAAGTCTTTGATTGTTCCCGCAAAGAAAACCGGCGGCAGAAATAATACCGGTCAAGTAATGGTAAGATTTAGAGGCGGTGAACACAAAAGATACTACAGAATTATTGATTTTAAAAGAGATAAAATCAATATGCCTGCAAAAGTTCTTTCTATTGAATACGATCCTAACAGATCGAGCAGAATTGCTTTGGTTCAATATGAAGACGGAGAAAAAAGATACATAATACAACCTAAAGGTTTAAAGGTTGGGGATGTTGTAATGTCCGGTCCGAATGCCGAGATAAAAGAAGGTAATGCACTTCCTCTTTCCGCTATGCCTGTAGGTACGTTTATCCATAATTTGGAATTAGTTCCGGGTAAAGGAGCACAGTTGGTAAGAACTGCTGGTTCTTCTGCGCAGTTACTCGCAAAAGAAGACGAATATGCTCACGTAAGAATGCCTTCCGGAGAAATAAGACTAGTTCTAGTTAGGTGTTATGCAACAGTGGGACAAGTTGGAAATGTTGAACATGAAAACATGTCAATAGGTTCAGCTGGAAGACATCGCCACTTCGGTAAGAAACCTCATGTGCGTGGTACCGCCATGAACTCAGTTGACCATCCGCACGGTGGTGGTAGAGGTAGATCAAAAGGCAACAATCAACCTCGCAGTCCATGGAATCAACCAGCAAAGGGTTTCAAAACAAGACCAAGAAAAGTTTGGGATTGGATGATTGTAAGTCACAGAAACAAAGCTAAGTAATTTTAGCAACAGGAGTTTAACAGATGAGTAGGTCAATTAAAAAAGGACCTTATGTAGATGCGAAACTTTTAAAGAAAATGCAAAAGTTAAATGAGTCCGGCGAGAAAAAGATTATAAAAACTTGGGCAAGAGCATCGGTTATTACACCGGATTTTGTAGGACATACATTAGCTATACATAATGGTAAAAAATTTCTTCCGGTATTTATATCGGAACAAATGGTTGGACACAAGCTTGGTGAATTCGCACCTACCAGAATTTTTAAAGGTCACGGTGGAATGACAAAGCAAGAAACATCATTAACATAATGATGAAAGTTGAAAAATAGAGACGAATAAAAAAAGGCAAAGGACGAAAAAGATGGAAGCAAGAGCAATAGCAAGATTTGTAAGATATGCTCCTAGAAAAGTTAATCAAGTTTTGACTGTTATAAGAAATCAAAGAGTTGATAAAGCATTTGAAATTCTTTCTTTCTTACCTAAAAATGCAACTGAACTTGTAGAAAAAGTTTTGAAAAGTGCAGTAGCAAATGCAGGCAAACTTAAAGACCTTTCTAGCATCAAGATTAAAGAAGCTTGGGTAGGTCAAGGTCCTACATTGAAAAGAATGAGACCTGGTCCTATGGGCAGAGGTTTAGGTTACAAGAGAAAAACATCTCACTTAACAATAATTGTTACGGATGAAGGTGTTGTTCCGGCAAAAAGAAAGAAAAAAGCAGCAGCAGTTAAAGCTCCTGTAGCTCCTGCAGATGCAGCAGCAACAGAAGAAAAAGCTCCTGCAAAAAAGACAAGAAAAACAGCTGTTAAAAAAACAGCAAAAAAAGCAGAAAAAAAAGAAACTGCTGAAAAATAGAAAATTTAGTAAAAGGTAAGGAAATATGGGTCATAAAATTCATCCTAAGAGCGTTAGAGTCGGTTACATTAAGGATTGGGATTCTAAATGGTTTAACCTAAAAGAAATGCCTGACTTTATAGAAGAAGATTTTAGAATAAGAGCTTATTTGAAAGAAAAATTGAAAATGGCTTCAGTTTCAAAAATCGGACTTGAAAGAGCAGGAAAATATATTAGAGTAAACATCTATACTTCAAGACCCGGTATCGTTATCGGTAAAGGCGGTCAGGGTATAGAAAACATTAGAATGGAAGTTGAGCAAATGACAGGAAGAAAAGCTTTCGTTAATGTTATGGAAATTAAGAGAGCTGAAATCGATGCTCAGCTTGCCGCTGATGGTATTGCTTATCAATTGGAAAAACAAGTTGCTTTCAGAAGAGCAATGAAAAAAGTTATTGAAAAAGCAATGGCAGCAGGTGCTCAAGGTATAAAAGTTATGTGTTCTGGAAGATTAGGCGGAGCCGAAATCGCAAGAACAGAATGGTTGAAAGAAGGAAGAGTTCCTCTTCAAACATTCAGAGCAGAAATTGATTACGGTTTTTCCGAAGCAAACACAACAATGGGAAAAATCGGAATAAAAGTTTGGATATTCAAAAAAGAACATTTCCAAAAGACAGCAAAAGAACTTTTGGAAGAAGCTAAACTTGTTGAAAATGTTGAAGAAGTAGGTGCTTCACAAGTTGGCCAAGATAATAAGTAAGGAAGGACAAAATATATGTTGATGCCAAAGAGAGTAAAATACAGAAAGACTCAAAGAGGAAGAATGAAAGGGTATGCAAAAGGCGGAACAACTCTTTCTTTTGGTACTTTCGGACTTCAAGCTCTTGAGCCGGTTTGGTTAAACAGTAACCAAATCGAAGCAGCTCGTATAGCTTTGACAAAATACACAAAAAAAGGCGGAAAAATCTGGATAAGAGTATTCCCGGATAAAGCTATTACGAAGAAACCTGCAGAAACCAGAATGGGTAAAGGAAAAGGAGATCCAGCATTTTGGGTAGCCGTAGTTAGACCCGGCAGAGTAATGTTTGAAATGGAAGGTATTCCTGAAGCAGACGCAAGAGCAGCATTGAAACTTGCTTCAGATAAACTTCCGATACATTGCAAAATTTTAGTAAGACAAGAAATATAATAACGGAAGAGAAAGATGAAACAGAAAAATTGGCAAGAAATAAAAAGTATGTCATCGGTTGAATTGAATGCTAAACTTGTTGAATTAGAAGATAAATACTACAAGTTAAAGTTTAGAAACTCAACGGCACCGGTAAAAAATCCTCTCGAAATAAGAGAGATGAGAAGAACAATAGCAAGAATAAAAACTCTTCTTGCTGAGCAAAAAAAGGGAAACTAATTCCCGATAGGAAGGAACAATGGAAGCTAGAGGAAAAAGAAAAGTAATGCAAGGAATAGTAGTTAGCGACAAGTCTTCTAAAACAAGAGTTGTAGCTGTTGAAAGAACAATTAAACATCCATTGTATGGCAGAATAATAAGAGTAAAATCTAAATTTTCTGTTCATGACGAAAAAAATGAGTCTAAAATGGGTGATTTAGTTTCTATAATGGAATCAAGACCTATGTCAAAAACCAAAAGATGGATTTTGACGGCAGTTGTAAACAAAGCATAAGGAAAAAGACAATGATTCAAGAAAGAACAATTTTAAATGTAGCAGATAATTCAGGAGCAAAAAAAGTAAGATGCTTCAGAGTTATGAAAGGTTTGAAAAGAAGATATGCCGGCCTCGGTGATGTTGTAATGGCTTCTGTTCAAGATGCTATACCTCACGGCAACATTAAAAAAGGTGATGTTGTTAAGGTTGTTATCGTTAGAACAGCAAAAGAATATCGCAGAGAAGACGGAACATATATCAGATTTGATGATAATGCAGCAGTAATCATCAACGACGAAGGGGAACCAAAAGGTACTCGTATATTTGGCCCTATAGCAAGAGAGTTGAGAGAAGCAAATTATCTTAAGATTATTTCTCTTGCACCGGAAGTAATATAATTAAGTTTAACGGGATAGAAATATGCTTAACATTAAGAAAAAAGATAAAGTTGTAGTTTTAGCAGGAAAAGACAAAGGTAAAGAGGGCGAAGTTTTAAAGGTTTATGATGAAACCAATAAAGTTGTCGTTTCTAAAGTTAACTTTGTTAAAAGACATACAAAACCTACACAGAGAGACCCGGGTGGTATAAAAGAAAAAGAATCACCTATTTCAATCTCAAATGTTATGTTGGTATGTCCGAAATGTAATAAACCTAACAGACCTAAATTTGACAAATTGTCAGACGGAAAGAAAGTTAGAGTTTGCAGAAAATGCGGAGAAATTATAGTTTAGTTATAAGGAAAGATAAATATGAATCAAGTTCCTAGATTAAAAGAATTGTATGTAAAAAATGTAATACCGGCCTTGGAAAAAGAGTTCGGTTTTAAGAATGCAAACGAAGTTCCGAAAGTTTCAAAAGTTGTTATAAACATCGGACTTTCAGAAGCAAAAGAAAATGTTAAAGTTTTGGAAACAGCAAGTGCGGAACTTGCAGCTATAACCGGTCAAAAACCTGTTACCTGCAGAGCAAAAGCATCAGTTTCCAACTTTAAAATCAGAGAAGGTATGCCGATAGGTGTTAAAGTTACTTTAAGAGGAGCAATGATGTTTGAGTTCTTAGACAGACTCATGAACATCGCAATGCCTAGAATCAGAGATTTTAGAGGTGTAGAACCTAATAAATTCGACGGTAGAGGAAACTTTAATATCGGTCTTACGGAACAATATATATTCCCTGAAATCAACGTTGAAAAATCCGATAAACCCAGAGGAATGAATATAACAATCGTAACGACGGCAAAGAAAGACGAACATGCAAAGGCATTATTGGAATTTTTAGGTATGCCTTTCAAGAAAAGAAAATAGTAGTTATTGACGGACATTGTAGTAAACAATGTATATAAATTTTAAAAAATAGAGGCGTTTATGGCAACAACATCAGCAGAAGCAAAAATGCGCAAACCTCAAAAGTTTGCAACTAGGTTCAGGAATAGATGTCGCCTGTGCGGAAGACCTAGAGGCTACTACAGAGATTTCGGTTTATGCAGAATATGCTTTCGTAAACTTGCACACAACGGTGAAATACCGGGTGTTTCAAAGTCAAGTTGGTAATTTGCAGTTAGAAGTAATTTAAAATTAAAAAGAGGTTAGGTGTAATGATTACAGATCCTATATCAGACATGTTTGTTAGAATTCGCAATGCGAATGCAAAACTTCATGAAAAAGTTGATATCCCATCTTCAAAAGTAAAAACAGAAATAGCAAGAGTTTTGAAAGAAGAAGGATATATTGCAAACTATAAACACATTGAAGATCAAAAACAAGGTGTTTTAAGAGTTTATTTGAAGTATGATGTAAACGGAAAGGCAGTTCTTCAGGGAATAAAAAGAAGCTCAAAACCAAGCTTGAGAATTTTCAAAAGAGCTGAAGAATTGAAAAATGTTCTCGGCAGTTTCGGTGTAGCAATAATTTCTACATCAAAAGGAATGATGTCGAGCAAAAAAGCAAAACAAGCCGGAGTCGGTGGCGAAGTAATCGGATATGTTTGGTAAAATTTAAATATGAGGTTTTGAAATGAGTCGCTTAGGAAAAAAACCAATAACAATACCTGAAAAAGTAAAAGCAGAATTCAAAAACGGAATTTTGGAAATTTCGGGTGCAAATGGAAAACTCTCTCAATTAATCGACGAGAGAATAAATGTAAAAATTGAAAATTCAACTGTTACATTGGAACAGAAAGCAGAATCAAAAGAAGCAAATATGATGCAAGGTCTTATGAGAGGTCTTGTTTGCAATATGATTGAAGGTGTAACAAGCGGATACAAAAAAGAACTTGAACTTGACGGTTTGGGTTTTAAAGCTGTTATTAGCGGGAAACAAATCACTTTGACAGTAGGTTATTCTCATACAGTAACATTGGATATTCCCGAGGGAATAAAAGTTGTTACCGGTATGACACAAGACAAAATTCCTACATTAACAATCTCTGGTGCAGATAAACAAAAAGTAGGAGCTTTTGCAGCACAAGTCAGAGCTGTGAAACCGCCGGAACCATATAAAGGATTCGGTATAAAATATGTCGGTGAAAAGATTATTAGAAAAGCAGGTAAAGCAGCAGCAGGTTCTAAGAAATAATCTGATAAATAAATAGAGGGTTGTAAATGAAAAGTTCAAAAATAAGATTAGGTTTTCGTAAGAAAAGAATAAGAAGTAAAGTTGAAGGAACAACTGAAAGACCAAGACTCAATATTAAATGTGGTCATAAACATATTTATGCACAAGTAATAGACGATTCTAAAGGTTTTACTTTGGCAGCAGCATCAACTTTGTCTGCAGAAATTAAAGGTACATTGAAATCTACAGATACCGTTGAAGCAGCAAAAGCAGTAGGACAATTGATTGCTAAAAAAGCTGTTGAAAAGAATATTAAAAAAGTTGTTTTCGATAGAGCAGGAAAAGTTTATACCGGTAAAGTAAAAGCACTTGCCGACGAAGCAAGAGCCGGTGGACTTGAGTTTTAATTAAAACTAAAAATTTATATAATTGGCTTGTTGTCGTACAGGGGGATAAGTTGGCTGATAATAAAGTAAATAAAAAAGAAAAAGAAAATGAAAATGAAAGCGGTTTAATAGAAACCGTAGTAGCTGTCAACAGAGTTGCAAAAGTTGTTAAGGGTGGAAAAAGATTCTCTTTTAACGCTTTGGTGGTTGTTGGTGACGGCAAAGGTAAAATAGGTTGTGGTTTAGGTAAAGCAAACGAAGTTCAAGCTGCAATTAAAAAAGGCAGTGCTTATGCTCAAAAGAACATGGTATCCATAGCTTTAAGAAACACAACAATTCCACACGAAATCATCGGAGTTTCCGGTGCAGGAAAAGTTTTGTTGAAACCTGCAGTTCCGGGAACAGGTGTTATTGCCGGTGGTCCTGTTAGAGCCGTTCTTGAAGCAGTAGGAATTTCAGATATTCTTACAAAGTCTATGAGAACAGCAAACAAATTTAATGTTGTTTATGCAACAATAGAAGCATTGAAAGGTTTAAGAACAAAAGAAGATGTTGCTAAAATAAGAAATAAAGAGGTTGCAGAAATATGATAGGTCTTAACACATTAGCACCTGCAGCAGGTGCAAAACATAGAAAGAAAATTGTTGGTAGAGGTGAAAGCTCAGGTCACGGTAAAACCTCAACGAGAGGACATAAAGGCCAAAAAGCAAGATCCGGCGACGGAAAAATGTCTTGGTTCGAAGGCGGACAGATGTCTATCGTTAGAAGAACCCCTAAGAGAGGTTTCAGTCATGCAATGTTCCGTACGGAATATGAAATTGTTAATGTAAGCTCCATCGAATCAAAATTCGATGCAGGTGCCGAAATAACAAAAGAATCTCTTAAAAAAGCCGGAATAATAAAGAAAAACGGTTTGGTAAAAATTCTTGCTAAAGGTGATGTAAAGAAAAATTTCATCGTTAAAGCAGATGCTTTTTCAAAAACAGCAAAAGAAAAAATAGAAAAAGCAGGCGGAAAAGCTGAAATAGTTAAGTAATTAAAAATTTATATATAGGGAATAATTATGTTTAATAAAATTGCAGATATCTTTAAGATACCACAACTCAGAAGTAAAGTGTTATTTACATTAGCGATAATCGTTGCCTACAGAATAGGTGCGGCAGTACCTATTCCGGGAATCAATGCAGATGCCGTAAGATCTTTGTTTGAGGCAAACAGTAACGGGTTGCTCGGATTTTTGGATATGTTCTCCGGTGGAGCATTAAACAGAATGTCTGTTTTTTCAATGGGTATTATGCCTTACATCAACGCATCCATTATCATGAGTTTGATGCAGGGTGCCCATGTTATTCCTTATTTAGACAGATTGGCAAAAGAAGGCGAGCAGGGAAGAAAAAAACTTACCCAAATTACAAGATACGGAACTCTTATACTCGGTGCAATACAATCATTCGGTCTTACAATGGCTATAATGAGAATGCCTACCCCAAGCGGTATGCCTATAGTTTTGGATCCTACAATGTCTTGGATGGTTATGACGGTATTTACACTTGTAACGGGAACCGTTCTTATAATGTGGCTCGGTGAGCAGGTAACGGAAAGAGGTATCGGTAACGGTATTTCTTTAATCATTTTTGCAGGTATCGTTGAAAGACTACCGTCGGCATGTTTAGGTGTTATAAAGCTTATACAAATGGAAGAACTTTCATTGCTTTTGGCAATAGTTTTATTGGCTTTGGTTTTGGTTGTTTTAACACTCGTTGTTTGGGTAGAAACAGCACAAAGAAGAATTCCTATTAACTATGCAAAAAGAATGGTTGGAAGAAGAATGTACGGCGGACAAACATCTTTCTTGCCTATTAAAGTTGATCAGTCCGGTGTTATCGCAGTTATCTTCGCAGTATCAATTTTGTCAGCTCCTTTGACAATTGCACAGTTTGCTCCGGATTGGACAGTATGGGGAATTCCCGTATCAAAAACAATAACAGATTGGTTTAACAGAAGTTCATGGGTTTATAATTTAGTATATGCAGGTTTGGTAATATTCTTCTGCTATTTCTATAACTCAATTTCTTTCAACCCGAAAGATTTAGCGGAAAATATGAAAAAGTCTGGCGGATTTGTTCCGGGTATCAGACCGGGCGAACCGACAGCAGTATATATTCAAAAAGTTTTGGAAAGAGTTACATTGGGCGGTGCATTGTTTGTAGCATGTATAGCAGTTTTGCCTGATTATTTAAGAACCATGATGTCTGCACCTTTCTTCTTCGGCGGAACTTCATTACTTATCGTTGTGGGTGTATCTTTGGATACTATCGGTCAGATAGAATCTCACCTTATAATGAGACATTATGAAGGTTTCATGAAAGAAGGCAGAATTAAAGGCAGATGGTTTAACATAAAATAATTTTAAGAGAATAAACTATGAAACAATTTAATTTTATATTATTCGGACCTCCGGGAGCGGGAAAAGGAACACAAGCAAAAACAATAAGCAGCAAATTTAATGTAGTTCACCTTTCTACCGGTGATATGATAAGAGAAGCTAAAGATGATCCTATGTTTGCAAAATATTTAACTTCAGGTCAGTTGGTTCCGGACAGTGTGATTGTTGACATGGTTGTAAAAAGATTACAAAAAGACGATTGTAAAAACGGATTTTTATTGGACGGTTTTCCGAGAACAATATTTCAAGCACAAGAACTTGATAAGTTTTTACAACAATTAAACAGAAAAATAGCAGCGGTTTTTTATATAGATATTGCACAGGAAGAAGTTATAAAAAGATTAGCCGGAAGAAGAGTTTGTCCTTCATGCGGAGGCAGTTTTAATATAGAATTAAAACCGCCTAAACAAGAAGGTATTTGCGATTTTTGCGGTGCAAAACTTGTGCAAAGAAAAGATGATAATCCGGACACAATAAAGGAAAGATTGGTTGTTTATGAAAAACAAACAAAACCTTTGGCGGAATACTACGATAAAAGCGGTGTTGTTGCGAAAATAGACGGTGCCGTTTCTCCGGATAAAGTTTTTGAACAGATTGAAAATTTTGTTAATAATAATGTAAAATAAGAAGGATATCTTGGCCAGCAACATTGAATTAAAAAGTAAAGAAGAACTTGACAAAATGAGAGTTGCATGTAAAGCAACTGCGGAAATTTTGGAGAGTTTAAAAAGTTTTATAAAGCCGGGATTGTCTACGAAAGATATAGACGTTGAAGTATACAGAATGATAAGTTCTTTTAAAATGAAACCTGCTTTTTTGGGATACGGTGGTTTTCCCGGATCGGCATGTGTTTCAGTTAATGATGAGCTTGTTCATGGGATACCGAATGACTCTCGTGAACTTTCTTCAGGCGACATAGTAACTGTTGATGTAGGTTGTATTTATCAGGGGTATTACTCAGATGCGGCTTATACATATCCCGTAGGTAAGATAGATGCACAAACACAGAAACTTTTACAGGTTACCGAAGACTCATTATATAAGGCTATAGAGCAGGTCAAACCGGGCAATAGGTTGGGAGATGTTTCTTACGCAGTCCAAAGTTATGTAGAACCTTTCGGATTTTCAATAGTTCGTGATTATTGCGGTCACGGGCTTGGCAGACATCTGCATGAAGAACCGAGTGTTCCTAACTACGGAAAACCAGGAACAGGACCGAGATTAGTGCCGGGTATGGTTATTGCTATAGAGCCAATGGTCAATGTCGGAACACATAAAGTCGATGTGTTATCCAACAATTGGACAGTAGTAACAAGAGATGGTAGTATGTGTGCTCATTTTGAACATACTGTTGCCGTAACGGAAACAGGTTACGAAATTTTAACAAAAAAGTAACGGCAGTAGTGTGTAAGGTTATCTTTTTTAAGATAAAAAGTGAGTACCGAAGGTAAAAAAATGGCAAAAGAAGAAAAAATTGAAGTTTCCGGTAAAATACTTGAATCGTTGCCTAATGCAATGTTCAAAGTAGAAATAGAAGGCGGTCATGTAATTTTGGCACATATTTGTGGCAAAATGAGAATGCACTACATAAAAATTTTGCCGGGCGACAAAGTAAAAGTTGAACTTTCTCCTTATGATTTAACAAGAGGAAGAATCACATATAGAGATAAATAGGAGTAAAATAATGAAAGTTAGAGCATCAGTAAAACCTATATGCCAGAAATGCAAGGTTATAAAAAGAAAAGGTGTTGTAAGAGTTGTTTGTGATGATCCGAGACACAAACAGAGACAAGGTTAATTTTTAAGTTGTTGAATTTAGAAGTCAAATAATATAAAATAAATATTTTTAGCGGAGGAAAAGATGGCAAGAGTTGCCGGTGTAGATTTACCAAAAAACAAAAGATTAGATATAGCATTAAGATATATTTACGGTATCGGACCTGTTTTCTCAGATGCGATTATCAAAGAACTTAATCTTGATCCTGCAAAAAGAGTAAAAGATCTTACTGAAGGTGAAGTTAACCAAATCAACAATCTTATCACGAAAGAATATAAGGTTGAAGGTGATTTGAGAAGAGAAATTCAAGCTAATATCAAGAGATTGATAGATATCGGCAGTTACAGAGGAATGAGACATAAAAGAAATCTTCCTGTAAGAGGACAAAGAAGTAAAACAAATGCAAGAACAAGAAGAGGAAAGAGAAAGACCGTAGGTGCAGGTGCAGGAAAAGCAGCACAAGCTAAAGGTGCAAAAAAATAAAAAATAGTGTCAAATATAAGTTGGAGGCTTAAAGATAATGGCAGAAAAGAAAGTTAGCTCATCAAAAAGAAAAATAAAATTTGCCGGCGGAATGGCAAGAGCATATATTCAGTCAACATTTAACAATACAATCGTTAGTATTACCGACGATAAAGGAAATACATTGGTTTGGGCATCAGCAGGAGGTTCAGGATTTAAAGGTGCAAAAAAAGGAACTCCGTTTGCGGCTCAAATGACAGCAGCGGCAGTAGGTAAAAAAGCTATGGATTGCGGCGTAAAACAAGTTTCAGTTTTCGTTAACGGTCCTGGGCCGGGAAGAGAAACCGCAATCAGAGGACTTCAATCTTCGGGCCTTATGATATCTGCAATTAAGGATGTTACACCGGTTCCTCATGATGGTTGCCGTCCGCCAAAGCCAAGAAGAGTATAGTAGTTTTGTAATATAAAAAGGTAAAAATTATTCGGAGGATTTTAATAGATGGCTCGTTATATTGGTTCAGCCTGCAAACAATGCAGGGCAGAAAGAGAAAAATTATTTTTAAAAGGTGAAAGATGCTCTACAAAGTGTGCATTAGACAGAAAAAGAGGTAAAAATGCACCGGGACAGCACGGAGCAAAGAAAGGTAAAATTTCGGATTACGGAAAACATTTGAGAGAAAAACAGAAAGCAAGAAGAGTATTCGGTTTGACCGAGCAACAATTTAAGAGATATTTCGTTGTTGCAGAAAAAATGCCCGGTCTTACAAGCGATACATTGTTGAAACTTCTTGAAATGAGACTCGATAATGTTGTTTATAAATTAGGTCTTTCTTATTCAAGAAAGAATGCAAGACAAATGGTTATGCACGGATTAATTTGTGTTAACGGAAAGAAGATAGATGTTCCGAGATACCAAGTTAAAAAAGATGATGTTATAACGGTTAAAGCAAGTTATAAAGATAATGTTAATTTGAAGAAACTTATGGAAAACCCGGTAGCGGTTCCGAGTTGGTTAACATTTGATAAAAATGCTATTGAAGGCAAAGTTGTTAATGAACCTTTAAAGGAAGATTTTTCACATCCTATAAACGGTCAGTTGATTGTAGAATTCTATTCAAAATAAAAAATAACCGCTTGAAAGACAGTGGGTTAAAATGGAGTAATATAGCATGAAAATGCCAGATTTAGAAAAATTAAAGAAATTACAATTGGAAGAAAAAACAGCTACAAAAACATTCGGAAGATTTATTGCTCAGCCTTTCGACAGAGGTTACGGTAATACAATCGGTAACTCTTTAAGAAGAATATTGCTTTCAAGCATTGAAGGTGCAGCTATAACTTCTGTTACAATAAAAGGTGCAGATCACGAATATGCTGTTCTTAAAGGCGTTAGAGAAGATGCTTTACAAATAGTTCTTAATCTTAAAAAAATCAGAGTTAAATTAAATTCCGACGGTCCTGAAAAAATTTACTTAAAAGTAAATAAAGGCGGACAAGTTACGGCTGCGGATATAGAAAAAAATGCTTCCGTAGAGATTATGAATCCCGAACAGGAAATTGCCAACATAGATGCCGGAACAACTTTGGAAATGGAAATGGAAGTTTCTAAAGGCAGAGGATATGTCAGAGCGGAATCTATAAAAGAACACAAATATGCAGCAAATACGATTGTTATGGATGCTTTATTTTCTCCTATAACAAAAGTAAACTATCAGGTTGAAAACACCAGAGTAGGTCAAGATTTAAACTATGACAGACTCGTTATGGAAATATGGACAGACGGTTCTATTTCTCCACAAGATGCTTTAATAGAATCTGCAAAAATTTTAAGAAATACTCTTACGATTTTCACCGGTGAAGCTTCCGTTGCTGACGAAGCACAACAAGAAGCTGTAGCGGCAGAACAACCAAAACAGGAAGATAAAACCGAAGAATTGAAAGCTCAACCAATCAGTATATTGGATTTGACAACAAGAGCTTCAAACAGTTTAAAAAATGCAGAAATAGAAACAATAGGACAGCTTATTTCTTATTCCGAAGTTGATTTGATGGAATTCGATAAGTTCGGAAAAACTTCATTGAAAGAAATTAAAGAAAAATTGTCGGCAATCGGCTTGTCTTTGAAGGAGCAATTATAATGATAAAAAATCATAACACAAGAAAATTAGCAGTTACACCATCACATAAAAGAGCTATGATGAGAAATATGACAACATCTTTGTTCTTGCACGAAAAAGTTACAACAACAGTTCCAAGAGCAAAAGAAGTTGTAAGATATGCGGAAAAACTTATAACAAAAGCAAAAGCAGCAGACTTGAATGCCAAGAAAGCTTTACATTCCGAAATAACGGATAAAGAAGTTGTTAAAAAAGTGTTTGAAGTTTTGGTTCCGAGATACAAAGAAAGAAACGGCGGATACACACAGATATTTAAGCTCGGATTAAGAAGAGGCGATGCTGCGGAAATGGCAGTAGTTAAATTGGTTATATAATTTAAAATAATCGAAAATACAACAGGCACTTTACCATTGTCGGTAGAGTGCCTGTTTTTTTATAAAAATGTTATAGAAATAAATTAAAAAATATACTATAATTATGTCGTTATACACTTACATAAATTTTATGCAAATATTTATAAATAATTTGGAGGATTAATGAATTTAAAAAAACTTATTGTTTTTTTAGTTTTGAGTCTTTTTTGTATTCCGACGGGTTTTGTTTTTGCAGAAGATAATAATCTTGAAATCGAAGAGGGTAAAAATTTAAAGTTCGATTTTAAAGGTTTTAACGATTGGTATGACGATACACAAATATATGATAATGTAAATATTGGAGCGGGAACGAAAGTTATTTTAAATAGTGATTGGGAGTATATGTATAAAGGCGAGGGGGAAGGAGAAAAAGAATATATTTATGCCAATGAAGAAAATTTAGCGACATTGTCAATAAATAATGCAGGAAAAATAATTTTAAACTCGGGCAGTGAATTGTCGATAAGAAATGAATATAATTTAGTAACTAAACTGTATGATGTTTCTTTGCAATATAAGCAAGATCCATATGATGATGAAACAATTAATATTTCATCTGTATCCTTTAATAACGGATTACATGTATATGAGGGGAAAGAAAGATTTTATTTCAATAGAGAAACAAATTTTTCAGAAGGAAATGTCGATGATTATTTGTTTACGGGCGACATTGTTTTTGAAGACGGAGATGCCGAAACAATTTTAACTTTTAGAAATGTTTCCGATGTTACAAGCGAAGATTATATCCTTCCCGAGGCTAAAGAGGGAGATAGTATTACGGAAGTTCAAGATCTTGTTCAAATGGATAATCAAAATAATATTGCTCATATGACAAATAATTTCATAATCAACTCCAATAGAGCTGTTTTTAATGTTGAAGGAGAAGGTCCTGATGAAACCGGTATATCCAAAAGAGTTGTTTATTTAGATTATAGTGATATATCCGGTAGCGGAACTTTTGTAAAAAAAGGTGCAGGATGGTTGTCGTTAGCTTCTGCCGACGGAACGGGATTAACAGGTGCAAATTCCGGCGGTTTGGGCTGGTCTATAGAAGAAGGTATGGTTATAGCAAACTTTCAGGAAAATTTAGGAAGTGCTGATATATATATAGCTAACGGAGGCTCTTTGGGTCTTTCTTCTCCCAATATATCCCTAAATCCTTCGCAAGTTATTAATCAAATTAAAAATAATGAGTTAGAAACAAATAAGTTCAATAATACTATTTTCAGTTCAAACGGAAGTATATCAATTACCGGCGGAGATCAGGTAGAACTTACCGGTCAAATAAAAGCCGAAGAAGGCAAAGATTCTTTGGGTTTTGCTTTTGTTCGTAATTCATTGTTAAAATTGTCAAGTGATGAAGCTAATGATATGAAACATTTTTATATATCTTTCGGAAATAAAGAATTGGGTGGAGGAGAATCTAATTATTTAGTGTCGAATGTTGATAATTTAGCGGATGAAACAATAACGGTTGCCAATGGTATTACAGAAGATTGTATAGAAAAAGAAACTGCTTTCTTTGAACTTGTGTTACAAGAAGATGAAGATAAAGAATATTCCGGTTCTTTAAGAGGTGAAATGTATTTGAGGAAGTTGGGATCGGGATTAGTAACTATTTCCGGAGAAAATACATATGATAGGGGAACATATATTACCGAAGGCGGATTATTACTTGCGACATCAAATTCAATCGGAACGGGAAATATTTTGTTTGACGGAGGTGTTAAAGGAGATTCTACCACCTATGCTTCAATCGGTGTATCCAGTAACACAACGGCCGGTGATGTAATTGTAACTAACAATATACATGTTAAAAACGGTGCAATTTTAGATGTTGCGGATAATCAGAATTTATATTTGCAGGGAGACTTGGTTCGTTATGATGCAAGACCCGGATACGAAGCTGAATTTATTAAAAACGGACTTGGTAATGCAACAATATCCGGAATTGAAGGTGTAGACAGAAAAATAAACATTTCTTCTTTCACCGTTACCGAAGGCGGATTTATTTTAGATAAAGGTGTAAACTCGGATTCTTATTTTTCTTTGGATGGTCAACAGGCTTTCTTGGAACTTAGAGAAAATTCCGGAATAAAAAATAATGATATAGATATATTTAACGGAGATTTAATAATATTTAACGAAAAAAATATCTCGTCTGCAACGGCTATAAATTTTTATAATGAGGCCACATCTACGGAAGCTTTCTCTAAATTTCATATAAAAAGTGATGCCGTTTTATCTAATGATATTTTGGACGGCGGTATAAATATTGCCAAAAATATAGAGTTTGTTACCGATGCAACAACAACTGTACAAATGGATAAAATTAATTTTCAATCGGGTGCGGATACAACAATAGTAAAATCCGGAGACGGAGATTTGATTGCCGAAGGCAATGGGGATTTTGCATTGGACAGCTTATATATAAACGGCGGAAGATTTAGAATAGAAGATACGGATATGACAGTTTCAAATACAACTCTTATAGACGGTGGAATTTTGTCTATAAGCAGCACATCTCATTTTGCATCTACGGCCGATGAAAAGAAAATAACCGTTTTAGATGGCGGCGGTATCGGAATTTATGATGATAACAGTATAGACGGAGATACAAAACTCAGTTTTGAAGGAACAGATGAAGAAAATCTTTCACGATTGGTTGTTGAAGCGGCGGATGTAAATTTAACAAACGACATTTATGTTAGAACGGGTGTGATTATTGAAAATGAAAATACATTAACATTTTCCGGAGATTCCATTGATTATGACCCTTCTACCGCAGGTATATTGGCAAAAGACGGTAACGGAGACATGATAATAGATTCCGAAGGAACTTTTAGAATGGGTGAATTGAGGTCGTTGGGAGGAAATTTACTTGTAAAATCAGATATTGAAGTCAATTCCATTTCCGTTCTCGGAGAGAATGCTTTATTATCTTTTGAAGATGTAAACAATGCGACGATTGCCAATAATTTATCGTTGGCAAGCGGTGGTACTTTATCGGTATCAACATCAACATTGAATCTTGATGATTTAAGAATGATTTCGGGAAATATCATTAATAATAATTCCGTCATAAATGCCGATGTTATAGATTGCAGCGATGCTATGATAGACTTAACAACAGATACTTCCGTTATTAATGCCGGAACAATTAATTTAGGAAATTCCGTACTTAAAGGTTTTGGAAATCTTAATGCAACCGTTAATGTCAGAAACGGTTCAAGCGTATACATAGGTTCCGACGGGGAAACCGGAGAAAAAATGAAAGCCAAAAATGTTACTTTTGGATCAGGCTCTTCATTGTATATAGATGTTGATAGTCAAAACGGTGTTACCGCAACAGATGTTCTTGAAGTTTCCGGTGATATAACGGTTCAATCAAATTCGACATTATATGTTAATCTTATGGGCGACGACAGCGAATATGATAATACATTGAAAGAATTTGAATTTATAACATTTACCGGAAGTTATAATTTTGATAATACTACAAATAAAATTTTCGATATAATTTTAAGCAATCCTAAATTCAGTGCAAGTACGGCTTTAATAGGAAATTCTATTTTCTTGGCGATAGCACAAGAATGGTCAATGTATGATATTCCCGGTGTAACAAAGAATCAGGAAGAAATGATTGATTTGTTTAACAAAATCGCTTCCGATGATGTTGCATCAAGAAACATGGAATCCGTTTTGTCTACATTGAACCAATATTATTCTAATTACGTAGATACGGGAGATAAGGCGGCATTCCTTAATGCTCTTCAAGATTTGTCCGGAATTTTCTATTCGAATTCTTTTATGGCAAGTACAATGTTTTCCAAGGCAGGTATTATTTATAACAGATTAAACGATTATTCCGAAAGAAGAGAAGATATTAACAGAGTTTGGGCACAAGTTTATACAACTAATTTTACTGTTGCCGAAAACGAAGAAAATCCTAAATTCGAAAATAATATGTATGGCTTACTTGCCGGATACGATACAATTAAAGAAGATAATTTGGTATTCGGTATTGCGGGATTTTACGGACAAGGTGAGTTAAAACAAATGGATGACAAAGCGGATGTTATTGATGCCGGTATTAATGCATACGGAGATTACAAAATTAACGATAATATAGATATTAAAGGTTTAATAGGTTACTCTATGCAGGATTATGATACAACAAGAAAGTTAAGATTTAATAAACAGGAAATAACATCCAAATATGCCACAAATACAATAAGTTTTGATGTTGAAGCCGGATATAAATACGATTTCAATGACAGAGTATCCATAAGACCTATTGTCGGTGCAAATTGTGCCGTAGTTTCCAACGGAGATATTGAAGAAGACGGTAATACGGAACAGAGATTAAAAATAAATAAAGATACATATTCCAAGGCTGAAGCAAGAGTAGGTGTCGGCTTACAAAGCAGAGCCGTTTCACCGTTTAATTGGTATGTATCAACGGCAATTAAACAAATTTTGTCGGGAGATAAATTCACGACAAAAGGTAGTTTTATAAATGCTCCCGATTATGAATTTGAAATAGAAAGTACAAAACTTTCCGGTACATCTTTCTCGGGCGGATTGGGATGTGCATATGATATAAATTCAAATATTAATATTTCGCTTGATTTAAGTGTTGATGCCGGCGCCGTATCGCAGTTCGGCGGAAATATCGGAGCATCTTATAAATGGTAATTCTTTAAAAATATAAAAGGCCTATGACTAAAAATCATAGGTCTTTTTATTTTAAGTTATGGATAAAAATATGATAAAAACAAATGCAATGAGAATTTTGGATAAAAATAATGCCGAATATAAAACTTATTCTTACGACAGTTCCAAAGCAATAAGCGGTATAGAAGTCGCACAATCGTTGAATCAAAATCCGGCATATGTTTTTAAAACTCTTGTAACGGTAGCAAAATCCAAAAATCATTATGTTTTTTTAGTTCCGGTGGCAAAAGAGCTCGATTTAAAAAAAGCGGCATTATCCGTAGGAGAAAAATCGGTAGAAATGCTTAAACAAAAAGATTTGTTTAATTTAACAGGATATGTGCACGGCGGATGTTCTCCGCTCGGTATGAAAAAGTTTTTTACTACCGTAATAGATATATCCGCACAAAATAATCCCGTAATTATTTTCAGTGCGGGAAAGATAGGTTACCAGATAGAAACCACCGTTAAAGAACTTCAAAAAGCCATAGAATTTAAGTTGGCTGATATCATAATGTAAAAAAATACTGTAACTTTTTTATTTTTTGTTTTGTCTTAATTGTGTACTTGAAAAAAGTTTCAAAGGAGGACAAAATGAGAAATTTAAAAATTACAAAAATTTTATTGAGTTTAATGTTAATGTTCGGACTTACAACTTCAAGCTTTGCTGCAGGCCATAGCAGTAAACCGAGCAAACCGGATAATAAACCTAAAATCGAAAAGAAAGTACAGGTTTCTGCTCATAAAAATGTCCATAAAAAAGAGCATCATAAGAAAGATGTAAAAGTAGTAAAAGTTTATAAAGAGGTTAAACCTCATCATAAACCGCATCACAAACATCATCACGATAAAGTTGTTTATTATTCTTACAATAACGGCAGCGATATTGCACTGCAATGTATAGGAACGGGGCTTTGCTTAGCTGTTTTGGCTGCGGCAATAGGCAGTTAATAATTCAAACTCGCAAAAACGAAAAAATAGCTCATATCGGGAAAGATATGAGCTATTTCTTATTTATAAACTGTTTCTGTTAAGCGGCAGGTTGCTCTGTTGTTTGATTTGCCGGTTGTGAACTTTGAGCAACTTTATCCATTTTAAAAGTTTTAATTATTTTTATATCAGCTTCTTTCAAAAGAGTTTGTACAGCTTGTGAAACTATGCTTTCGGCTCTTTTTTGATTTATATAATCTTTTAATTGTTGTTCAAAAGAAGCATAGGTAAACTTTTGTCCCGCAGCTTTTTCAATAATATTCATTATAAAGTATCCTTGAGCTGCATTTGGTTCTGCGTTATCTCTAAATATCTCAAAAACATTGCTTACTTCGCCTACATTCAATTTGAAAGCTTTTGATGACAATTCTACAGGTTTCATACCTTCATACATACTCATTTTTGAAGAATAAATTCTTGAATCCTGTTGTTGAGCATATTTATTTGCGACATCTGCGAAGTTTGATTTATCTTTAATTTCTTTTCTTATTGCGTTTGCTATTTGTTTTCTTTGTGCCAATTCTTCTTTGGACATGTTGTTATCCGCATAAACCAAAATCAAGTCAAATTGTACTTTAGGAGCAAGAGAAATTTTTAATTGCTGTGCAACGATATCGGCTTCGTTATATCTTCCTTCATTTTTTTGTAATTCTTCTATTTTCTTTTTGTCGTTGTTGTAAATAGCAGAAACATTATCGAAGAAAGTCTTTGTTTCTTCGTCACTTACAGGTTTTAAGTTTGTAGATATAAGACCTTTTCTGTATTTTTCTATTATGACATCGTCAGCTATTGCAGCTAAATATTGCTCTTTTGTTATTCCCTGTTCTTTTATTGCATTGTCAAGAGCGGTATCTTTTTCTTCCGGAGTTAATTCTTTACCGTCGGCATTAAATTTAAATTGTTCTTTTACTTTTGTTAATATGCTGTCTATTTCTTCTTGTGTTGCTTCGATATTCGATTTCTTTGCTTGTTGTAAAAATACTTCTTTTACTATCATATCCTGAAGAACTCTTTTACCTAAAATATCTCTTGCAAAAGGTTGTTGCAGAGCTTGAGGATTTTGATTTTTAACTACATTAACAACTCTTTCCAAATTGTTATCGAATTCAACGGAAGATAATTCCACTCCGTTTACCGTTGCAACAGCAGTTTGAACTTGCTCCTTTGTACAACCCGTAATAACCAAACATAAAAACAACAATACTAATCCGCCAAATTTTTTCATGATTTTTTACACCTTTCCTTTTTATTTTTAGCAACAATTATACAAAACTAAATTTAAAATTTAAATACCCGATTGGTTTACGGTTGTTTCCGTTTCCGTAGAAGTTTCGATTGAATTTGTATTTATTGTATCTGTCGATTCTATAATTTCGTTACCGTTTTCATCATGTTTTTTTAAGCCCAACAATTTTGTAAAACCGGACTTTAATGTATCCGATACCGCATTTTTCATTAAAGCATCTCCTACAAGAGTCGTAACACTTCCCAATAAACTTAACGAACCGCTCGGTTCTTCCATCGTTCCGCCGATTTTCATCGTTAAAGGCATTATACCGTCATCTTCATGTCTTCCGGGTGCTGCATTTACAGTCATCTTTAGTAAATCGTCTCTGAAATTTATTTCTCCAGTAACTTTAAAAGATAAAAGATTTGAAACGAAAGAACATTTGTCGAAAAGGCCTCTGCCTTCTTCAAAGTTTATTGAAGTTATAAACGACATAAAATCTATTTTTCCGTCAATTTTTTTGCTTTGTTCCTGTGCATGCTCCTCGGTCATTTCGGTAATATTTTCTTCTTCTTTATCGGAAGAAAGAAGTGCACTTCCGATATTACCTAAAATTTCCAAAACATTTAAAGCATTTATTACATCGCTTACTATTTTTAAAGACATAAACATTACTTTTACAACCGTATTTGCTTCGGTCAATTTATAAATATCTTTAATGGTTCCGTTATCGGTTGTTAAACTTAATGTGCCCACAACATTGTTCATATCGGAAGTTACTTTTTTCATGTTCATTTTAAAGTCTATGTTTTTTCCCATAAAATAAGGAACATCCATATCCTTTACATTTGCAGAAACAAGAATATCCAATGGTGGTAAAGAAGATTCTTCTTTTACTTTATTTTGTCCTTCCGTTTTATTATCTTTTTGCGTTGTTTCCTGTTCGATTTTCTTTTCTTGTTCGTAACCTTTAGCCATTTTTCCGTAAAATCTGTCTGCGGTAAAGTTTGCGGTTATTGTTCCTTTATCTTTTCCTATAACATAAGAAGCGGAACTTTTAAACGGATACTTGTTCAACTTTCCGGTAAGAGAAGGAATTTTTATATCGTTTATACTATTGATATTTACCTGCGAATTTATTTCCGTAAAATTCCCGAGTTGCGGGGTGAAAGCGGAAATATCAAACAAAGAAATATTTCCCGATAATACCGATTCCGTGTGTGTTATATTAAGGTTAGCTTTAATAGTTCCCGTAGGATTATACGGATTTATTAATTTTGTTACATTATGTATTTTATCGAGTATAAAATTTATAATAACATTTATGTTGTATTCAAGTTGTTCTTTTCCGTAATTTAAGTTTCCGGATGCATTTATTGTGGAATCTAAAACCGAAACATCAAATTTTTCAATTTTAACCAAACTGTTATCCAAGTTTACATTAGTTAATGTTTGAATTCTTATTTCAGGTATTTTAAATTCGGGAAGATCCGCAATTTCGGAAAAACTTTCCGAACATAAATTTATAATTTTTACCAATATGTTTGCTTTAGGATTTGTAAAATCGGAAATAACACCTTTTGTAGTGATAATGGTATCTTTTAATCTTAAAACAAAAGATAGAATTTGTATTTCTGCCGTTGTTAAATCCATTTCATTTAAACTTGCATTGGCACTTAATGCGATATCCAAAGATTGTATTTCCATTTCAGCGGTTTTTAAATAAACATCTGTAAAAAAATCTATTTTAAAAAAGTTATCGAACTTAAAACTTTTCATATCAAAAGAAGTTTCGGATAATGCAATTGTCATGCCGGATTGTTCATCGATATATGTTATATTGCAATTTTGTAATTGCGTGCTGTTTAATAAAAGGTCTAACGGATTTGTTTTTTCGTCTTCCTTGTTATTGTTTTTTTCTTCTTCTTTCTTTGCCTCTTCCTCGGGGTCGGTTTTGAACATCGGTGATTCGAGTATAGGATCAAAATTAAACTTACCTTGCTTATCTTTAACTATAAGCATATCCATGTTTTCGATTGTTATTCTGTTAACTTTAAGCTGACCTTTTAATAATTTGATAAGGGAAAAATGTATATATAAAGAATCTATTTTTGCTATATTTTGATTTTCTATATTAAGTTCTATATCTTTTACATGAAAATCAAATATACTTGCGGATATGGAACCTATTTTTATATCCGCTAAAGTTTGTTCGTGAACTGTGTTTATAATTTTAGCTTTTACGGAATCCAACGGAGCAAAATAAACAAGTGCGAAATGTAATCCCGCAACAAGTAAAGATAAAAGAACTAAAAAACAAAATAAAATTTTTGCCAACAGCTTAATTTTTTTCATTTTAAACCTCAAAAAATAAAAAACAAATATTCAAAGTTTGATTATACAAAAAAAAATAAAAATTAAACAATTCACGGTTAAGTCATTTCTATACCTCCATACTTCCATGTATCCATGCCTCAAAAATCGCTTTGCGATTTTTGTTGACAACCGACTATAAAAAAGTATAAAATCTATTGATATTTTATATTGATAAATCAGGCGAAAAATGAAATACGTTATATCGGTAGTTGTATTATTGTTTTCTGTAATAGTTCATGAAGTGGCACACGGTTTTGTCGCATATAAAAGGGGAGACTCTACGGCAAAGCTTATGGGGCGACTGACTTTGAACCCTATATATCATATAGACATATTCGGTTCAATAATACTTCCGGCGGTTTTGTTGTTGATAGGTGCTCCCGCTTTCGGTTGGGCAAAACCTGTTCCTGTTAATATGTACAACTTAAAAAATCCCAAAAGAGATATGATTTTTGTTTCTTTGGCGGGTGTAACGGCAAACTTTTTACTTGCGGTGTCTGCAGGTTTAATAATGTTTCTTATAAGAACTTTCGGTGCGGATGTTTCCGTATTGGTTTCCGTTTATATCATAATGCAATATGTTATAGTTATAAATATTGTTCTTATGATATTCAATTTAATACCTGTTCCGCCGTTGGACGGTTCAAGAGTTGTATTGTTTTTGTTGCCGAGAGATTTGGCACAAAAATATGCAAAAATAGAAAGATACGGCTTTTGGATAATATTGATATTACTTATGACAAATATTTTATGGAAAATAATTGGTCCCGCTGCAAATTTTTTAATAAAATTTCTAAGCGGAGCAATGTAATAAGGATTTTATAATGACAAATAAAAGAGTTTTATCGGCAATGAGACCGACGGGAAGATTACATTTAGGTCACTATTTCGGAGCTTTACAAAATTGGATTAAGATTCAGCAGGATTTCGAATGTTTTTATGCTGTAGCAGATTTACATGCATTGACGAGTAACTATGCAGATACATCAAAAATAAAAGATGATTCAATAGATATGGTTATCGACTGGTTAACCGTTGGAATAGATCCTCAAAAAGCCGTAATTTTCAGACAGTCGGAAGTTAAAGAACATGCGGAACTTTTTTTGATTTTATCGATGATAACACCGTTAGGTTGGTTGCAGAGATGCCCGACATATAAAGAACAATTAAAAGAAATTCAAAATAAAGATTTGAATAATTACGGATTTTTGGGATATCCCGTTCTTATGGCATCCGATATTTTATTATATAAAGCACAGAATGTTCCCGTAGGTGAAGACCAACTTGCACATTTGGAAATGACAAGAGAAATAGCAAGAAGATTTAATAATTTTTACGGTGAAGTTTTGTTGGAACCGCAGGCATTACTTACAAAAGCTGCAAAAGTTCCCGGACTTGATAAAAGAAAAATGTCGAAATCTTACGGAAATTCTATTCTTATAGCTGAAACCGAAGATGAAATCGCAAAAAAAGTTAAAACGATGTACACGGATCCTTTAAGAATAAAAGCTACAGATGAAGGTCATCCCGAAGGTTGCGTGGTGTTTGCTTTCCACGAACTTTTTAACAAAAACAGTGAAGCAAGAAAACAGGAATGTAAACAAGGTTGTATAGGTTGTGTAAAATGTAAAAAAGAGTTGACGGCTTTGATGTGCGAATTTTCAAAACCGTTAACAGAAAAAAGAAACGAACTTTTAAAAGATAAAGCATACATAGAAAAAATATTGGCTGAAGGTAAAGAAAAAGCAAGATTTGAAGCAAACAAAACAATGCAGGAAGTAAAAAAAGCAGTAAAGATTTTGTGAGGTATAGAAGTATAGAAACGGCAGTTGAAAGGGTGAATGGTTGAAAGGTTGAAAGGTTTTCGGAAAACCTAAATATTATATTTTTTGCTCTGCAAAAAATACATTAAACCGTTCAACTGTTAAACTGTTCAACCGTTCAATAAAAATACGGAGTATTTTTTAATGGAATATGATGTACATTTAGACACTTTCGAAGGTCCGTTGGATCTTCTTCTACATTTGGTTAGAAAGACCGATCTTGAAATACAGGAAATTCAAGTTTCGGAAATAACAACCGAATATTTGGCATATCTTGATACAATACAAAATTTGGATCTTGATACTGCCGGTGATTTTTTGGTTATGGCATCTACTCTTATGCAGATAAAAGCAAAAATGTTGCATCCCGATAACGAAAAAGATAAAGAAGATGCCGATACGGAACTTGATAAAATAAAAGAAAGATTGCTCGAGTATCAAAAATATAAAGAGGTTTCTAAACTTTTGTCCAACAAAGAACAGGAATATTCTCAAACATATTACAGACCGGAACCCGTAATTCCAGAACAGGAATATGAAATAGATGCAACAATTTACGATTTGGTAAAAAGTTTTCAAAATGCTTTAAGAACATTACCCGAAGAAGTAAGAGAAATAATGTATAAAGAAATTCCCATAGAAACAAAAATAAGGGAAATTCTCGATATTCTTGAGGGAAAGCAGTATCTTACATTCAGCGAAATAGCAAAAATTCAAACTTCAAGATCGGCAATGGTGGTATGTTTTATGGCGGTTTTGGAATTGGTAAAGAATAAACAGGTTGTTGCAAAGCAATCGGAACTGTTTGAAGATATAAGAATTTACAGAGTATACAACGATGAAGAAAATGAAAGTATTGTAAAAGAAACGAGAGATGAATTAAGTTTGGAAATAGAAAAAAATATACCGGAACAAGAAGAACCGGTTGTTCGGCAGGAAGTTCCTTTCAAATTGGAAGCGGAATCCGTAAATTCGCAAAACAAAGATATAGGGGTAACAGATGGAAATTAGTGATTTAAAAAAAGTAATAGAATCTTTATTGTTCGTTTCTGATAAACCGTTACTTAACAGAGAAATAAAAGCTGTTATAAAAGAAGAGTTACCCGAAAATGTAAAACTTGAAGACATAATGCAAGAAATGCAGCAGGAATATGTTCAACTTAACAGAGCATACGAACTTAAATTCGTTGCCGACGGTTGGACATTTGCCACAAAACCGGAATATTCTCCGTGGATAAAAAAACTTCTTAAAGAAAAAACAATATTGAAACTTTCACCGTCCGCAATGGAAGTTCTTGCGATAATCGCATATAAGCAACCTATAACAAGAGCTGAAATAGATACTGTAAGAGGTGTGGATTCCGGCGGTGTTATAGATACTTTAACCGATAGAAAATTTATAAAAATCGTTGGAAGAAAAGAAACTTTGGGAAGACCGTTGTTGTACGGGACAACCCAAGAATTTTTAAGACATTTCGGTTTAAGTCATTTAAGTGAACTTCCCGTTATTGAAGCAGCAAAAGATGTTTTACCGGATCAAAAAGAAAATATACAAGAGTTACCTTTTGATAATCAGGTAAACAGTGAACAACCCGCTTCCGATACCGTTGAAAATTCAAGTGAAAATCAAAATTTCTATACAGAAAATAACGATTTGCAACAATCTGCCGTTACCGAAGAAAATACGGTTGTTGAGTCCGGTTCGGATAATAGTTCTGATAAAAACAGTGAAACAAATGTTGATAATATTGAAACTCAAAATTCGGTTGAAGAACAAAATAATACTGAAAAATAAATAAGTTTTATAAAAAAAATATTGTTTTTATAAAATTTATATGTTATAATTTTTACTATAATGTTTAGTACAATTTACAGTTAAATATTATAAAAGGGGATTTTGATGGCAGATAATAATCAACCTGTTCCCAATAGGAACGAATTGCAATTAGGTCTTTTTATAAATAACCAGTACGTTGCAGTAAAGAAAATCGGTGTCGGCGGTTTCGGTATCGTTTGGCAAGCATACGATTTTAGTTTAAGAAATTTTATCGCAATAAAAGAACTCCTTCCCGAATATGCCCAGCCTAAATTTGTAGAGATGTTTTATAAAGAAGCGCTTATAGCCAAAAATATTATACACGATAACATCGTGAGAGTTCAGCATTTTTGGCAAGGCAGCAACGGTTCATATTATGTAGTTCTCGATTATGTCAGAGGAACCGACTTAGAGAATTTGATTCAAAAATGTAACGAGATGAACACAAAAATTCCGTGGCAATTATCTACGTTTATCTGTATGAGTGTTTTAAAAGCTATAGATTATGCCAACAGAATCGCAAGAGACTCTATCACGGGTAATGCTTACGGAATAGTTTACAGAGATATTTCTCCCGGAAATGTTTTGTTATCTTTTGACGGAAATATAAAATTAAGTGATTTCGGTATTGCAAAAACAGCCGATGAAATAAGAGATTCCATTCCGGAAAAAGTTATTACCGGAAAATATCCTTACATGTCTCCGGAACAAATACAAGGTTTGCCCGATATAGATCACAGAACAGATATTTTTTCGGTTGCGATATTGTATTCCGAAATGTTAACCGGACAAAAATTGTATCAAGGTACCAACGAAGAAATAAAAGAACAAGTTTTAAATAAAAAATTCAATCCCGCAGATTTAAAATTAGATGCAAGTGTTCCTGCGGAAATAGGCGATATTATTGCAAAAGCTTTGGAAAAAGACAGAGATAACAGATACGAAAGAGCCATTGAAATGTACAGAGATATAAGGAGAGTTTTGAAAGGTGTCGAAACCGACGAACTTTCGGTTGAACTGTCCGAATTTATATTGAAAATGATGAGAGAGTCCGTTGCTAATTCCGAAAAACTTATAGAAAAAGTAAAAACTTTAACGGTTCAGGATGTAGGTCAAACTCAAGGTATAAGAAAAATTACCTGTCAGGATTTTATAGTAGGTCAAACAAAAAATCTCGGAGCAGCTGCCGTTGGAGGAGCTGCCGTAGGTGCTGCAGCAATGGGTGCAGCCTCTCAAGGCGGAACAGGTAAAGTTTTAACTCAAAGACTTTCTGCCGCACAAGCTCAAGGGCAAGTTAACAATGTCCAAAGACCGCAACAACCAAAAGGAGAAGAAAAAGGTAAAACCGTTTTCGAAGAAGTGGGCGATTGGTTGTTCAATAAGTTTGATGAAATGAAAAAGAGTTTAATAAGAATAATAATAGCTATTCTTTTGGCTCTTTTGATTTTTGGGCTTTTAGATATTTTCTTATTGCAAATAACACCGTTCGGTAAGAGTATATATTCAAGATTATATCCTCCGGATGTAGTTATAACCACGGTTCCTGCCGGAGCTGTTGTAAGTATGAAAACTAAAGAAGGCGACGTTGTTTTGAATAATGTGTCTTCCACAAATCCTATACCGGTAAGAAAAGTTCTTCCTAAAACTTATATTGTAACCGCAATAAAGGAAGGATTTAAGCCTGTTCAAAGAGTTGTTCAAATAGAACAAAGCGATAAAGGTAAAAAAGTAAGAAAAGAAAAAATAGAAATAATGTTCGATTTCTTGTTGAATGTTGATTCCGAGCCCAGAGGAGCAAGTGTTTATATAGACGGAAATAAATTCGGTGTAACACCTTGTAAGGCTCAACTTTTGGCAGGAGCACATACCGTAAAACTTACGTTGGACGGATTCGATAATTTGGGATACGATTCCGCTTCCGGCGGTAAGGAAGGTCAATGCGATATTGATTTCACCAAGAGCATTATAGAAGAAATGTTCTCCGGTGTAGACAGAAGATTCTGGAATTGCGAACTTAAAAATATAGAAGGTGAAAATATATTCAGTGTGACAGGTTCGTTATTTAAGAAAGTAAAAATAGATTCCGAACCTAAAGGAATGATGGTTCATGTTCAGGGAGAAAGTCAACCCAGAGGAGATACTCCTTTGAACACGTTGTTTAAAGTAGGTAACTATAAGGTAAGATTTTTGGATCCGAGTGCAAAATACGGTGAAGCTTTGAAAGATTTTGAAGTAAACAAAGATTCAAAAACAGATTTGTTTGTAAAAATGAATAAGATTATTTCTTTCAAAGTAAAATCGAAAGATAGTCCTACAGATACATTCTTAACAAAAGTTACAATATCCAATAAAGATATGGAAATTACAAAAGATATTTCTACATCCAAACCTATAAGAATTCCGTTACCTGTGGCTGTTTACAATGTAACATTCCATGGTGATAACGAATACAGACCTTGTAAATTAACGAATGTAGATATAAATAATACGAGTTCCGTTGTCGGTGAAATGGAATATTTGAAAGTTGCATTGGCATTAAAAGCTACCGACAGCAAAACTGCAAATCCGTTATCCGGAGCTTATGTATGGCTCGATAAAAAGATGATAGGAAAAACGGATAAATCAGGTATTTATAACGGAACATTTAAGCCCGGTAAATATGAATTTAAGGTAATTGCAAAAGGATATAAAGAACAAATAGTATTTGTTGAAGTATTGTCCGGTAAAAAATCAGAATTGCAAGTTATAATGGAACCGGAAGTTAAAGAAGAAGAAATAGTTCCTATAAATACGAATGCATATGTGCCTACACAAACCGATGCTAATTCCGATATTTCAGACGAGATAGCTCCTACTAACGATAAGATTGTTCCTAAAGAAACTTCTAAACCGGTAGCAACAAAGAAAGAAAAGAAGAAAAAACAGGAAGAAAAATTAACGACAACGGATGAAGATATTACTACGGAAAATCAGGTTGTTGTTTGTTTGAACTGCGGTTATGTTAATACCGCACCTGCAGGAAAGAAACTTAGATTTTGTATAAACTGTGCAAAATCTTTAAAATAATAATAATGTAGTATGGAGATAGTATAATGAAAAAAATACTGTTATTAACAAAAAGTTTTGTAATTTTGAGTTTGTTGTTCTGTTCGGTTGGAGTCTTTGCGGGTGACGAGAGGGAGCCTATAGTATTGTCAAAGACGCCTACGGATAATGTCCCTAAAACCATAAATGTGCAGGGAAAGTTGACTACCGATTCCGGTGGACCGATAACTGCAGGTGCTCAAGAAATAAAGCTAAAAATATATGGTAAAAATTCTGAAACCCCAATAAAGACTAGTTCTACAACGGCAAATGTTGACTCTGATGGTATATATACTGCTAATATTGATGTTAAAACTGTAGATTTCAGTAAGCCGTTGGATTTTGAGGTTGTAGCAGGTAATGTAACATCAAGTAAAACCCCTTTTTCTTCCAGTCCATATGCTTTCTATGCTTCATCATCCACGTGGGCACAGGGCGATTCCAGAAATCAGATGATAGCAGATACATATATAAAAGATTTAAAAGTGTATCAAACTTCAATGACGATAACAAAGGGTGATGGTACTCATATACCTAGAGACTTTATAAGAGCATCAACTTATACATTCGGTATAGTAAAAGTAGGAAAAGGATTAGATGTGTCGGGAGAAGGTGTTATATCTGTAAATAGTGGAGTACATGTAGAGACAGCGACATATGCACAGTATGATTATATTGGTCAGGAAATAGCGACTAACTATATAAAAAATTTATCGGTAAGCGGAAGTACAATAACAATACACAAAGGGGACAACACAACTACTTCAGATATACCTTTAGCAGCAGCAACAAACTCCGCTTGGGGAGTAGTGTCAGTACCGACTTCAGACTACGGCTTGTCGTTAAGCAGTGGTGCAATAACAATAAGTTCGGCGTCGGCAAATCAATATGGAACAGTGAAAGTTAGCAGCGCGATTACATCGGATGGAACAAATGTAGTATACAGCAGTGCAATATATTCGGTTATAAATGCCACATATACGGCATTAAATAATAGCAAGGCAAATACAGATGCTTTATATAGTATAGCTTTTAAGACCAATATAAGTAGTGGTAGTGTACAAGAGGGTGATGTACTAGCATGGAATGGAAATAAATGGGAGCCGACCTCGTTTGGGAGTGTTTCTGGAAATATTGCTGCAGGTCATGACATAAGAATAACTTCTAGACAAGAAAGTTCTTGGTTCGGTCCAAAATATACTTATTATATACACTTAGATACAGCCGCACTTAATACTATCCCAGAAGCAGGTTCAAGTGAGCCTATAACCAGCGGAGCAGTATATACGGCATTGAGCGGAAAACAAGCCACATTAGGATCTTCAAATGTTATAACAACCGGAGAAGGAAATGTAGTAGATAGTGTAACAGCATTAAATGGAACAATAACTGTTACTAAAAATACGACTTTAGCAGAAGTGGCAACAAGCGGAAGTTATAATGATTTGAGTGATAAGCCGACAATACCTGCAGCTCCAGTACAATCGAATTGGGCAGAAACAAATACTGAAAGTTTAGCATACATAAGCAATAAGCCAGATTTAGCAGAAGTGGCAACAAGCGGAAGTTATAATGATTTGAGTGATAAGCCGACAATACCAACAGTAACAAATAGTTATGTTGCGACAAGTACGGAAGCTATTTCTGGACAAGGTGTAAAGGTTGCACTGGATACTTTAGTATCTGGTTCATTTACACCGGGTACAGGATTAGAAAGAGTTGGTAATACTGTGAATGTAACTACAGCACCATATGCACAACAGATTGACAGTGGAGAAGATATAGGAGCAATGGCGCAAAACGATACTGCGAAAGTTTGGGCAAAAAGAACTGTTAATGGTGTAGAAAAACAAGGTTGGTATAATATACAAAAATCTAATAACAATCGTATAAATGGTGCAGACCTTGCAGAAATTTATCAATCAACCGAAAAACTTGTTCCGGGTGATGTGGTTTCGATAGACCCGGCAAAAGATAATGCAATAGTAAAAACAAAAGTAGCCGAAGACACTATGGTTGCGGGAGTCATTTCTACCGAACCGGGTGTATTAATGAATCAAGACGAAAAAGGATATAAGTTGGCCTTGGTCGGTAAAGTTCCAACAAAAGTTTGTAACGAAGGAGGAGCTATAAAAAGAGGAGATTTGCTTGTATCCGCCTCGATACCGGGGTATGCAAAGAAAGCAGGTGACAATCCGAAAGTAGGAACGGTTATAGGAAAAGCACTTGAAAATTCAGATTCTCAAAAAGGGACCATATTGGTTTTGGTGAACTTACAATGATAAATAAAAAATTATTTGTATTATCTTTTTTGTTGTTGTTTGTCTTTTTAGTGGCTTACAATTGTGCTGATGGTAAAAATTTTGTTACCATATTAAATGGTGCAAATTTTAAAACTGATTCCGGTAAGAATTCGTATTCTTTTATCGGTCAACCGGTAGTTTTTGCTACTACGGAAGGAACAGATACAACTTCCCAATCTGCATTTGCATCTGTGTTTTACATTACACAAAGTTCCAGTATTACTTTTAAAAATGATACAGGCAGTGATCCATTTGAAGATATCAATGTTACATTAAAAGTTAATATAAAACCTGAATATGGTGGGGAAATAACAAAAATAAGATATAGGTTTTGGCAGGGAGAGAATGCTGATTGGAATGATTATACTACAAGTCCGGAGTATGACTATCCTGATTTTTCTATCAATGATGATGGAACTGTTGATTTTGAACAAAGTGTATCTTTTTCAAAAGGAAACCCCATAAATTCTTTTATGGTTTATGCACAATTGAAAGATGGTTCAAAGAGATGGTCGGATGCTTACACTGTAAGGCTTTTCTCAGGTTTGTCAAGTGGTGTGGAAATTACATCTCCGGATAAATTTACAGGATTGGCAACTATCGATCCGACGATTGAAACAACAAATTATTCAATAGATTTAACTTCAGCAACGATTACTTTGTATAGAGGCGAGGTAAAAGTTGAAGATGAAGGCTATGAAACGACTTTTGAAGATAGTGTTGTTTATACCGCTACTGTAAGTAGTAGTAGTGATACTTATGGCTTGTATAAAACAGAAAAGGGCAAAATATCATATGTTCATTCGGACATTGCTAGTCAACTTGAAAGTGTTCCCAAAACACTTGATAATAACACAACATATACCTTAGTAATAAAATCTCAGAATAATGATTCTTCAACCATAAACAGAGATTATGTAATATTTAAAACTTTATCCGGTGGAGTTGCGGATATCTTGACTTATCCGTCACCGTTTAATCCTAAGAGACAAAAAGTTAAGATTAGATATTTATTAGCAAAAACATCAAATGTTACTATCAGGTTATACGATAAAGCAGGTAAAGTTGTATGTAAGTTGGTTGATGGTGAACAAAGGTCGGCAGGCACAAATGAAGAAGAGTGGGATGGTAGAAATTATGCAGGTGAAACTCTTGCAACAGGTGCTTATATAGTAGAAATAATTGCCGGAAGTGACAGAAGATATACGGCATTAGCTATAGTGGGTAAATAATATGAAAAAAATAAACAAATTATCATTGGTTTTAGCTTGTTTGGTTTTTGTAGGAGTAACAAATGCTTTTGCAGGAACAGATGCAGCAGCTTTCTTGAAGAAAAGTGTCGGTGTTAAAGCTATAGGTATGGGCGGAGCTTATACTTCACTTGCGGATGACACATCGGCAATTTATTGGAACCCTGCAGGTCTTGCACAAATACAGGATTATTATTCTGTATATGCAATGGCTACAACAGGCGGTTCGGATAAATATCCCGGACTTAAAGATGTTACGCCCACACATCAATTCTTTGCAGCTTCAATACCGTTACAAAAATTTACCGATGTTTTGGGTAAAACAGTTGTAGGTATAGGTTATATATCTTCTAAAATGGACAATATTCAACATACGGATGAAAGCGGAGAAAGACTCGGAACAATAAGTGATACCGATGCGGCATACTATTTATCTGCCGGTATTCCTTTATGGCAATCTACAACAAGTTTATATGTAGGTGCTTCTTTAAAATACATTACTAAAAATATGTCCGAAGTAGGTGTATCGGATGGCGGTTTGGATATAGATGCGGGTGTTATATATTCGATAGATGCCGCAGATTACGGATTAATAAGTTTCGGTGCGATATTTCAAAAGGGTGTAAATATCGGTGATGATAGTGCACCTATGACAACAAAAGTCGGTGCTTCCGATAAAGTTCTTTTTGCGGAAAAATATCAACTTACCGGAGCATTGGATTTGGTTCAAAGACAAAACGAACCTTTAAGCGGAAACCTTGGACTTGAGTTTGGGGTTATAGATCTTTTAAAAATGGAAATGTTTTCCATTAACGGAATATATTTAAGAGGCGGTGTTGAAGGTTATGCGGTTGAAAGCAGATACGATATAACTTCCGACTACAACGAAACCGCATCTTATAATTTCGGTTTAGGGTTTGACTTTAGTATTATGAACACATATTTACAGTTGGATATTGCAATATGCAGCGGTAATATATTTGAGCAGAATACAAAGTTTGCTCTTAATTTCTTTTTTTAGAGGGTAGAATATGAATAAAAAAATTCTTAGTGTCTTGGTTTCAGTTTTATTTTTGTTGAATTCAAGCGGTATCGTTTTCGCAGAAAAGAAAGATGTTGCCGATCCGGCTTTACAGGCTATTATAACGGAATTGAGCAGTAAAATGCCGAGATTTATCAATAAGTACGGAGCCGCTGTTTTCGTTGCGGACGAACAAATAACAAGAGGTTCTTTGTTACAGGCCTTGTATGAATTTGATAAGAAATCTTCTTCCGGCAGCAGTGCATCCGCTTCGGGAGTTATTTCCAAAAAAGATTATGATGCTCTTAATGCAAAACTTGCCGCATTGGAAAAGAAAGTTCAAAGCGGCGGAACGGCTTCTTCATCAAAAGGTTCCGGAAATACTTCGGTAGATATGGTTGAGTTGATGAACGATTTGGAAACGAACATGCCTATGATGTTGGATAACACATTGTCTTCTTCGAAAGTGTTCAAAAATTTAGAAGCACAAGTTAAAGCAGGCGGTGGTTCGGGAACAGGTTCAAGCACTGGTGTTTCCGTTGCAGTGGTAAACAACTTGCAGAAAAACATAAACGATTTAAGTAAAAAAGTTACCACCGTTGAAACAAATTTGGCTAAAAAAGCGGATGCTTCTAAGTCCGATGTTTCTGCGGCGGTTTTAAAAGACTTACAGAAGAATATAACGGATTTAAATACAAAAGTTAATAAAGTTGAAACATCGTTAGCCAAAAATACGGACACAAAAGTTTCCACGGCACAACAGGCCGAATTAAATGTTTTAAAGAAAAATGTCAGTGATTTGACGGCAAAGTTTAACAGTATGGAATCGACATTGGTATCGGCAAAATCCGATTCGAAATCTTCCGCAACATCGGCAGAAGTAACATACTTACAAAAAAATATAAATGTTTTGAGTAAGAAAATAAGTGATATGGAAACGGCAATGGCTAAAAGCAGTTCCGATGCGAAATCAAATGCATCTCAAGCAGAACTGACGGCATTGAAAAAAGAAATGAGCGATTTATCTTCAAAGTTTAACAGTATGGAATCGACATTGGTATCGGCAAAGTCCGATTCAAAGTCCGCTCCTACTTCTGCTGAAATAACATATTTACAAAAAAATATAAACGCTTTAAGTAAGAAAATAAATAATGTGGAAGCATCGGTAGCTAAAAATGTTGATACGAAAGCTGCTGCAACACAAGCAGCGGAAGTGTCTGTCTTGAAAAAGAATGTCAGCGAATTAACAACAAAACTTAACAGTATGGAATCGGCATTGGCATCGGCAAAATCCGATTCGAAATCTTCGGCATCATCTGCAGAAGTTGCATCTTTGCAAAAGAATATAAACGATTTAAACAAAAAAATTAACAGTATGGAAACAAATTTAGCTAAAAGTACCGGAGCAAGTTCGGAACTTTCTTCATCCGTATTGAAAAATATACAAAAGAATATGAACGATTTAAATTCAAAAGTTAATAATGTTGAAACATCATTAGCTTCTTTAGGTAAAGACAGTTCGAAAGTCAGTTCTTCCGCAAATAATGCTCAAGTTTTGTATGAAGTAAAGAACTTTAAAGATGAAATAAATACCGTAAATAAAAAGATTTCGGAAATGGAATCAAAGTTGGCAAATGCAAAAACGGAATCTTCCGTTTCAAGTGCACCTTCTCAAGAAGAAGTTAATGAACTTAAAAAGACTCTTGTTCAAATGCAACAGAGTTATGTTGCTTTAGGTAAAAGATTGGATTCTATAGAAAAGGAGCAAAGTATGGTAGCTTCTTCTAAAGATTCTTCCGAAGGTTCGGCTTTAAGCACTTCTCAAATGAGACTTATAAATGCAAAAATAAGTTCAATAAGAGAAGAAGTTGATAATATAAAAGTAGGAAGTTCTTCTTCCGATACAAGTAATAAAAATACTGCAGATATAAAGAGAATAGAAAAGAGATTGTCTAATTTGGAAAATTCAGACAGAAGTTCCGGCGGTTCGGATTCCGATTCCGGTTCGGGAAAAGGCGGAACAATCGCAAAAGTAAGTTTAGGATTATCTTTAGTTGCAGCATTATTTATAGCCAGATAAAAAAGGAGTCTTAAATGCCAAGACTATTAGTAAAGAAAAGAGAAGAAATTATATCTGAATATGTTGCCAGAAAAAATAAATTAAAAATTTTTATAGGCAGCAAAAAAGGAAACGATATCGTAATTCCGGATAAAAATGTTTCCGAACATCATTGTACTATTATTTTTGCAAATAACCAATATACGTTAAAAGATCAAAATACCATAATGGGAACGCAAATAAATTTCCGTTCCATAACGGAAGCACCTTTGAATTTCGGTGATGAAATTTCGATAGGTGATTACAAGATTATGTTCTTGGATGATGCTTTAAGTAAACAAGATGTTGTTATACCGCAATATTATTTGATAGGAGTTTACGGAAGATTTTTCGGTAAAAAGTTTTTCTTGAAATCGGACGGAGATACTTTTATCGGTAGAGAAAGTCTTTCCCCCAGAGGTATAGAAAACGATGTTGTTTTGTCCGGAGATATGACGGTGTCTAAAGGTCACGCAAAAATAAGTGCCGTTCAGGGACAATACACGATTACAGATATAGGTAGTACCGGCGGAGTTGCCATAAACGGAGAAAAACTCGGTCAATTAAACAGTACACAACTTGCAATAGGCGATGAAATTTCAATAGGTAGAACAATTTTCAGACTTGTTGATTATTTCAGTGAAGATTATTCTTTGCCTTCAAAACAGCATATACTCGCATTAAAGATTTTTAAGTTTATGAGAGTGTTTGTAACATTATTGGTGTTGGTCGGAGCGGCATTATCAATATATTTGGGATATACATCTTACTCTTTGATAACTTCTTCACCTAATAAATTGAATTTGTCGTTGGATTTGGATTGGTCTAAAGAAATTCCGTTAAAGGCCGATACATCATCTTATGAAATTACATCCACGCCTATAGTTGCGGATCTTGATAACGACGGGAAAAACGATATTGCAATGTTAACAAGTTCCGGCTTTTTATATGCATGGAGCGGAGCAACGGGTGATAGAATGTGGAAACCCGTGGAAGTTTATAATTCGGGTATAGCATCGTTGGTTTGTGATGATGTTAATAATGATAATGTTCCCGATATTGTTGCTGTTTCCGATTCGTCTTTAATTTATATTATCGACGGACAGACAGGTAATATAATAAGAAGAGAAATTTTAGGCGGACATATTTCGGAAACTACACCGGTTATTTGCGATTTGGATGGCGACGGAAGAAAAGATATTGTCGTTACTTCCGAAGACGGTGCTGTTCATTTTATGTATGCACCGGGCTTTGACAGTAACTATGCAAAATATTCCGAATTTATTGACGGTCCTATATATGCAAGCCCGGTAATATTAACAAGAAAAGATTTTTCACCTTTTGTTGTGATTGCAAATTATGACAGTAAAGTTTATTTCATTGACGGTAAAACAAGAACGAAAAAAACAATTAACTTACAGGAGTTAACAGGTAAACCTCATCTTGTAGCAGGTGCACCTGCCGTAGGAGATTTAAACGGTGACGGTATAGATGAAGTTGTTGTTATGTCTAATGTTCCTCAATATGTTTCAGCTATAAATACATCCAAGTTTTCTGCTATGTGGACATATTTTATAGAACCGGTACCTCCTGCAAATTTAAAGTTCAATGCATCTCCGGTTATTGCTGATTTTACCGGTAACGGTATGTGCGATGTAGGAGTTGTTTCTGCAAACGGAACGGTTCAAATATTGAAAGGTAACACTACATACCTTTCCGGAGAAATGTTATGGAAATTAGCTCTTCCGGAATCAAAGAGATTAATATCTTCGCCTGCGGTTTACGATTTCGATAAAGATAATATTCCGGAACTTGTTTTCGGAACGGAAGACGGAAGATTAATAGTTGCAAAGAGTAATGTTAAGAGAAAAGAAGTTGAAGTAATGGCAGATATTAAAGCAAGTAATTTGGCAATAACATCTACACCTGTACTTGCGGATTTAAACGGTGATAAATTAATAGAAATTTTATATACAAATATGCAAGATTCTATACAAATAGTAAACACCAATGCTAAAATCCTGAAGAATCTTAGAGTTTGGCCGATGTTCTTGGCAAATCCGGAACACACTTCTACTTTTACCTTAAAGGACTATAAGTTAAAATCTATAGAACTTATGGGAATAGGTTTAGTGTTGTTACTTTTGTTCTTCTTCTTTAAGATAAGGTCATCATTAAAGAAATCGAAGAAAAAAGTTAAGGTTACATATTTATGATGATATTAAGTTCGGCGCAAACAAATACGGGTGTTGTAAGAACGGAGAATCAGGATTGTTTTGGTGTTAAGCAAGAAAGAGATTTCTTCTTCGTTTGTGATGGTATGGGCGGCGGAGTTGCCGGTGATTTTGCAAGCAAAAGTGCAGTAGATGTAATGCTTTCTTTGTATGACAATATAAACAAACAAGATTGTTTGGATATTTTGGGCGATTTGTATTACACATATGACGAAGAAGTCCTTAAGCCGATAGCTTTAATAAAAATAGCAAATAATTATTTGCACGGTTTAACGAAAAAATATCCGAAGTTGTCGGGTATGGGAACAACTTGTTCGGGAGTTTGGTTCGACAGAGAAGCTAAGTTAGTACATATATACAATGTCGGAGACAGCAGAGTATATAGAATAAGAAACGGGAAAATACAACTTTTAACGGAAGATCATTCTAAAATTCAAGAGCTTATAGATAGCGGGAAAATGACCAAAGAAGATGCCAAAATGGCAGAAATTCAAAGCATGATAACGAGAGCTCTCGGTATAAACAAAACGGTAAAAGTTGATTATAAGTCCGAAATAGTTAAAAACGGTGATATATATGTTCTTTGTACGGACGGATTAAACGGTGAACTTTCCGACTTTACAATAAACGATATCGTTAATTTACAAAAACCGGATGTTGTCGCTATTTCAAAAGAATTGATAACAGCTGCAAATAATGCCGGCGGAAGAGACAATACTACTGTCATAACCGTATGCATACAAGATGATTTTAATGACAGTGCTGATGTAATAGGAGAGCCTACGGAAGGTATAATTATTTTTCCGGACGAATTGAAAAATCATTCCGATAAGGAACATTCTTTAATTCGTAAATTTGAAAAAGGTTTTACCGTTCCTATCCCTAAATTGGCAAAAGAGAAAAACTTGTTAAAGAGCCCTCTTTTTATTGCAATAGCCTTGGTATTGGTTCTTATATGCGGAGTTTTTGTTTACACTGCGGTGTTTAAAGATAAAGGCGAGCAAAAAAGCATTGTTGAATTAACCGGTAATATTTCCGGAATAAATTTAAACATTATGACATTGAACAGTGATAAACTTGTAGAAATAAAAACCATAAAAGACAAGGTGTTTAAAATTCAGGTTATACAAGAATGTTTTTCAAATCCCGAAAGCTTTCTTACACCGATGCAGAATGTTACGGTTACTTTATCTCAAGACGGGCAGAATAAGTACATGGGATTATCCAGTTTTAGACCTTTGGACATAAAGTTGCCTAAAGGAACTTACGATATGACATTGTCGTATCCTGAATATAAAATGTTGGATGCAAATTTAAATTTAAAAGATACAGTAAGTGTTACGTTGGAAACTTCCGATGAGTTGTCTAAAATGTTAATAATAATGGTTCCTGAAAGGGATTTTTAGAAAGGAGTAGTAAATGCAAAAGAACGAAAAAAATAAAATTTTGGTAATAGATGACGACGAAATTTTTTTAAAAACAGTTACCGTGGTTTTAGAAGAAGAAGGTTTTGAAGTTTATGAAGCCACTACCGCAGAAAGCGGTTTTGAAGCTTTGGTTAATATACATCCGGATTTGGTTATATTGGATAAGAATTTGCCGGATAAAAGCGGATTTGAAGTTCTTAAGGCCATGAAAAAAAGTAAAACTTTTTCCGAAATGCCTCCGGTTATGTTGATAACGGCAGATACTACAATATCCGTTGATGAAGCTTTTGATAAAGGTGCGGACGATTGTATCTTTAAACCTTTAAATTTAAAAGAAACAATAAAAAGGATAAGAAAATTATTAAAATGATATTAAAAAAAATATTGCCGGTGATATTGGCAGGATTTTTATCCGCGCCTGTATTTGCGGCTTCGGACGATTTTATTTATGTGTTAAATCCGGATGCTTATTCTCAATCTATAGGTGCGAGTATTTTAGCTTTGTCACCTTCCGTTTTCGGCTTTTTTACAAATCCGGCATCCAATTACAAAAATATTTCAAAAGAAGTTCAACTTTCGTATTACACCGTATATAATAAAAACTATGGTGCCAATGTCGGTTTGATAATACCTACCGAAAAAAGCGGTAACTTTTCAATTACGGTTTCCGGTGCCGACCTGAATGAAGACGAAACGGGATTTAAGAATTTTTTAATGGCAGCAGTCAATTATGTGTATCCCATAATAAGTAAATATCCGGTTCCGGTGGAAAAAGGTTCCGTAGGTGCTACCGTTAAATTTTACAATATATCAACATATGCGGACGATGGCTCGGATAAATCAATAAACCTGTTCAGTGTTGATTTGGGGTGCATATATTCTTTGGATTTTATAGATAACGATTTAACCGGAGCACTTACCATAAAAAATTTAGGTAATGCTTTTGAGTATGATGATTATTCCGTAAATCAGGCACAGTTGTTGACGGCATCCGCAAGATACAATTTGTATGATTTATATAAAGTGGCAATGGTTGCCGATATGGTAAAAAATTTACAGATTACGGATTTGGGATATGCTTGCGGTGTTGAAGCCGTGCCGATATATCCGTTATCGGTAAGAGTAGGTTGGAGAGATTACAGAGACGGATTTAACAAAGGTATAACGGCAGGTTTAAGTTTGATTTTTGACAGAGTAAATTTATCTTACTCTTTTTCCGATATAGCGGGCAGCGATAACGATCAACATATTTTTTCTTTGGGAATATATTTCGGAAAAATAGCCAATTCGGGTAAAGCGTATGAGCATTATTTGGGATATTATTTAAATAAGGCAAAATACGATTACGATAAGAAAAATTATGTTTCCGCAAGAAAGCAATACGAAGATATTTTGGCTGTATATCCTAATGAACCTTCGGCAAAAAGATATGTTAAACTTTTATCCGAAGATTTGTATCAAACGGATATGGATCTTTCCGATAAGACAGAGAAATATTTGGCAAGAGCCGATTCCGCATTGTTGAGAAACAATTTGGTAAAAGCAAAAAATTACTATGAAAAGGCATTGGAATTATCACCCAGAAATAAACAAGCTTTGGAAGGGATGGAAAAAACAAACAATAGAATAAGAGAAGAAGAAATATATGCAAACAGAAAAAAACATCAAAAAGAAATTTCCGAACATTGGATAAAAGCCGTTAAGCACTATGACGACGGTGAGTTTGTATATGCAAAAGACGAATTTAATAAAATATTGGAAATAGATCCGGAAAATGCCGGTGCATTGCAATATTTGGAATTCATACAGAAAAAAGTTGATAAGGTGACTGCGGTTCAATCGCATAACATATTTAAACAGGGACTTGTTGAATATGAAAAACAAAATTACGAGAAAGCGTTGTCTTATTTCAATGCGGCATACTTATCCAATACTTCAAGAAACGATATTAAAGAATATATTGTTAAATGCGAAGAACAAATAAATCTTGCAAAGCAAGCAGCTTTGGAAGAAAGCAAAAACAATCCGAATAAAACATTAACCAATAAACAATTAGAAGCGCAAATGAAGAAAATTTATAATTTAGGTGTGGAACAATACACATTAAAAGATTATGAAGAGGCAATAAAAACATTTACTAAATTGAAAGCAATGTCTGAAGAACACAAATATTACAGTTATAACGAACAAATAAAAACATATCTTTCCAAATCCAACAAAGAAGTGTCCAAAATTCTTTATACCGAAGGAAGAGATTTGGAATTGAAAGAAAAGTTGACGGAAGCTTACGAAAAATATAAAGAAGCATTATCTTACGATGAAACAAATTCGTCGGCTAAGAAAGCAATGGATAAGATAAATGCCGTTACGGCACAAAAATATTATGATGACGGATTAAAAGCTTTTGCTTCCGGAGATAAAAATAAAGCGATAGAGTTGTTGAAAAAATCTTTGGAAGCCGAACCTACCAAAATAGAAGCTACGAGAGCATTGGAGAGGATACAAAATTTAAAATGATAGAACTTAGAAAAGATCCTATAACGGCAAGATGGGTTATAATAAACGATTCAAGAGATTTTCAATTTGATTTGGCAGAAAATACCGATGATAATTCCGTATGTCCTTTTTGTATAGGAAAAGAAAATCTTATTCCCGAGCCTATAGCATGTTATGATCAAAAAGGTAACAGAATCGACAAATACAGCAGTAAATGGCAGGTAAAGGTAATTCCGAACAATAAACCTATACTTACTATCGAAGGCAGTATTTTAAGAAAGGCCGAAGGAATATACGACAAAATGAAAGGTGTCGGTGCTCATGAAATTTTGATAGAAAGCCAAAATCATAGAGTTGACGCTATAAAAACCGAAAATTTCGTTGCAAGTATTTTAGCTGCACAAGACAGAATAAACGATTTAAAAAATGATTTGAGATTTGAGTATATTTTGGTTTTTAAAAATCATGGAAAAAGTGCAGGTTCAACTATTGCACATCCGCATTTTCAGTTGGTGGCATTACCAATCATTCCTAAATCCGTTAAGGAAGAAATGACAATATCAAAAAAATACTATGATTTTAAAGAAAGATGTTTGTTTTGTGACATTATAGATCAGGAAATAACTTTCGGAACAAGAATAGTTATGGAAACAAGTTCTTTTGTCGCTTTTGTTCCTTTTGCTTCGAGATATCCTTTTGAAACATGGATTTTACCGAAAGAGCACAGTGAAGATTTTAGAAATTTGAAAGATAAATACAAGTTGGAAGAACTTGCGGAAATTTCAATAAGTGTTTTAAGAAGATTAAAAAAAGCTTTAGGAGATATGCCGTATAATTTGGTGGTACATTCTTATCCGTTAAAGCAGGAAAGAATCCCTCATTATCACTGGTATATAGAAATTATTCCTAAAATAACAAAGTTTAGCGGCTTTGAGTTCGGTTCGGGTATTTATGTTAATCCCACGATACCGGAAGAATCTGCTAAATTTTTAAGGGAAGCGGAATAAATGAATATATTAATGGTTGCAGCCGAATGTGTCCCTTTTATAAAAACAGGCGGTTTGGCGGATGTTGTCGGAACCCTTCCGAAATATTTAAAACAGCAAGGTCACGATGTCAGAATAATAATCCCGAAATATCGTTTAATTGACGGAGCTAAGTATAACTTACAAGCTCTTCCTTACAAATTGTCCGTATTTGTAGGCAAAGAACAGGAAAATTTCAGGATAAAAACTTGTATGTTGGACGGGAATATTCCCGTATATTTTATAGAAAATTTAAGATATTTTAACAGACTCGGTGTTTACGGAGATGATTCCGGTGTGGGTTACGGCGATAACAGAGAAAGATTTATTTTCTTTTCAAAAGCCGCAATAGAAGCAACAAAAGCTTTAATGTTCAGACCGGACATTATTCATTGTCACGATTGGCATACGGGTTTAATTCCGGCATATTTAAAAACGACAAATTTAAATGACGGCTTTTTTTGGAATACATCAACCGTTTATACAATTCATAATATAGCCTTTCAAGGCAGTTACGATGCCGCATCGACAGTTCCTTTGGCGGGCTTTTCCTGGGAAGATTATAAAAGCGATAAATTGGAATTTTATAATACATTCAATTATATGAAAGCAGGTCTTGCATATACCGATATCATATCTACGGTTAGTCCTACTTATGCGAAAGAAATTCAGGGACCGGCGGGTAAAGGTATGGAAGTGGTTTTGCAAACAAGGAAAAACGATGTTTACGGAATATTAAACGGAATAGATTATTCTTATTGGAATCCCAAAGACGATAAAAATATAGTTGCGAATTTTTCTGCGGATAATTATGAAAACAAAAAACTCTGTAAAAAATATTTGCAGGAAAAATGCGGATTTAAACAAGATGAAAATGCTTTTATGTTAGGTTGTGTGTCGAGATTTGATATGCAAAAAGGTTTTGACCTGATAATGGATGCGATAGGGAAACTTACACAATTCAATATTCAAATAGTTATTTTGGGTTCGGGCGACAGATATATAAAAGACGGTATGTTATATTTGCAAAGCTTGTATAAGGATAAAGTGAGTGTATGTACGGATTATAACGAGCCTTTATCTCATCAAATATATGCCGGTGCAGATGCTTTTTTGATGCCTTCGAAATTTGAACCTTGCGGACTTAGCCAAATAATAGCATTGGCTTACGGAACCATTCCTATAGTAAACAAAACAGGCGGTTTAGCCGATACAATAAATGATTTTTCCACATATAATACAAAGGGTAACGGTTTCGTTTTTGATTTTTATAAAGGTGAAAAATTTATTGATTGTGTATTAAGAGCATACGATATATATAAAAATCAGTTCTTGTGGAACGAAGTTATGAAAAATGCTTTTGCAAGCGAATATTCTTGGAAAAATTCCGTTCAAGAATATGAAAATATGTATAATGTTGCCGTAAACAGAAAAACGGCATATAATATATATCAAAAAAACATATGAAAATAAACCTGTCAAAAATTCTCAGATATATTTTAATAGTATTGATAAATATTTCGTTTATATTTGTTTTACAATACTATTTGAATTCGCAAACGAACATAAATAAATCTTTGTCCGATTTAAAAATAGCAATGTTTATAGACAGTTCTTCGGAAAAAACTGAAGACGATATTTTATCCGAAATGTTGAAATATAAAAAATTAAAAAGTGTTGAATTTGTAAATTCTTACGATGACGACAAATTTTCGAAAATAAATCCCGAATTGGAAACCGTTGTGCCGGAAGATGCAATTATATTTCCTTCTTTTATGTTGGTAAATATAACGGATATGAACAGTTTATCCGAACTTGAAAATTTGAAAAAAGAACTTTTAAATACTGATTTTATAAACGATATTGTTTACGATCAAAAAGCATATAAAATGTTTTTTGATAATAAAATTCTTTTAAACAGATATAACAAAATATTCAGGGTAATTTTTTATTTAATAACAGCGGTATTCTTTTTTAAGTTTTTGTTTTATATATTGAAAGGTTTATATAAAGACATATTGTTTGAAATGATTTGCGGTATTTTATTAGGTTTGTGTGCATATGCATTAATATGTTTGGCAACAATATTCAAACAAAACGATATTTTTATGTTGAGCGGACAAATTTTATATGTCTTGGTTCCGCTCAGTTCAATGGTTACTCTTGTAACAAAAGAATCAAATGTTTAATATAATCAAAACATTTATCATCCTGTTACTTATGTTTTTTTCCGTAAATGTTTCTTTTACGGATGTCAATTCGGATTTAAAAAACAGAAAACAAGAATTAAATAAACTGCATACCGATATTTCCAATAAAAAAGCCGAAAAAAATAAACTTGTAAAAGAAGAAAAAAAAGTAAAGCAAGAACTCCAAAGGATACAAAAATCAATAGATAAAAACGAAAAAGAATTAAAATCTTTAAAAGATAAAATTTCCGAAACGGAAAAGAAATTGCAGTTTGCTTCGGATGTATACAATGAGTCCGATATGAGCAAACAAAAGTATGCGCAAAAGTTAAATAATAAATACTTATCTTATACAAAAATGAAACTTGTATCGTATTTCGATTATCCGATAGAGTACAAAATAAAATATGAGGATATAGAAAATAATTCCCGAAAATATAACGTTGCAAAAGACACAAACATAACGGCACAATCCGATATAAATAAATATACAACCGCAAAGAAGGAATATGAAAATCTAAAAAACAAGCAACAAAATTTAATGGAAAAAAACAAAAAATTACAGAAAGATAAAAATGCTTTATTAAAAACCACCGCAGGTAAAAGGGTTAAAGCCGAACATGATATCAAAGAACTTAACAATTCGGAAAAAGCATTAAAAGCATTGGTGGATAAGTTAATGAAAGCCAGTCAAAATCAAAATAAAACAACAAAACCCGCAAGTACAAACACAAGAAAAAATAATTTACCTTGGCCCGTCAACGGGAAAATAGTTTTGAATTACGGGAAAAACAAGCATCCCGATTTGGATACGAATGTTATAAGTAACGGTATAAAAATAAAAGCACAAGATTATTCAACCATAAAGTCCGTTGAAGACGGAACCGTTGTTTTTGTCGGAGAGTTTAGAAGTTACGGAAAGATGATAATAGTGGACCACAAAGGTATTTTCTTCAGTGTTTACGGACAGTTAGATAAAATATCCGTTAAAGAAGATCAAAAAATCGTAAGACAACAGGAAGTTGCGAAAGTCGGAAAAGGTGATGAGTCAATACTTTATTTCGAGATAAGACAGTATAATGTTCCGGAAAATCCGTTATTGTGGCTGAAAGAAAAAAAATAAGTTTTAAAATGCTATAATAAAACATTGTTATTAAAATTTTCAAATTATATGCAAGCAAGGGGAAAAAATGTTTAAGAATAAAATTAAAGTTTTGATGATAGCTTTATTTTGTTTTGTTTTTCTCGGTAATGCGTATGCCAAGTCGGATACGACATACGACGAACTCAGAAAAATGATAGATATAATGGAAATAATAGATAATAAGTATGTTGAAGAAAGAGAAAATAAAGATTTGGTTATAGGTGCAATAAGAGGTTTGGTAAGAACGTTGGATCCTTATTCTCAGTATATGACCGAAAAAGATTATAAAGAAATGAAAACGGAAACACAAGGTTCTTTCGGCGGAGTCGGTATAAGAATAACAATACAAAATAACGAACTTACCGTTGTAACTCCTATGCCCGATACACCCGCATATTATGCCGGAATTTTGCCGGAAGATAAAATCATTAAAATAGACGATAAATCTACTCAGGATATTACAAGCGATGAAGCGGTAAAACTTATGAGAGGAAATCCCGGAACAAAAGTTGTGTTAACCATATACAGACCTTCCACGAAAGAAGAACTTACATTTACGATAATAAGAAAAAAAATAAAAATAGAAACGGTTAAGAAAAAAATGTTGGAAGATAATATCGGATATATAAGATTATCGGAATTCAATGCACAAAGTTATAACGATGTCAGCAGTATGTTAAAAGAACTTTCAAAAGAAAATATGAAAGCCTTTATTTTGGATTTGAGAAACAATCCGGGCGGGCTTTTGGATTCCGCAATAAATATATGCAGTTTGTTTATTAAGGAAGACAGTTTGGTTGTATCCACAAAATGTAAAGATAAAACTATGGAACAATATTACTATACACAGAAAAAACCGGATTATTCCGATATTCCTGTTGTAGTATTAATAAACAGAGGTTCGGCTTCCGCATCCGAAATCGTTACGGGTACATTACAAGATTATAAAAGGGCACTGGTTATAGGTTCAAATTCGTTCGGTAAAGGAACGGTTCAAACAATACTTCCGTTATCCGACGGCAGTGCTTTAAGATTAACTATAGCAAAATATTGTTTGCCTTCCGGAAAAATGATATCTCATTCCGATAATAAAAAAGATAAGAAAAACGGGGTGGCACCGGATGTATATGTAGAAGTTTCTCCGGAAACGGAAGGAAAGTTGTATATGCAGGCAGAATCCGAAGGAACACCGAAAAATAAAGATAAAAAAGAAGAAATTGTAAGAGATGAAGTTTTGGATACTGCAATAAAGATAATAAAAGCAAATAAAGTTTCGGAATATATAGAAAAACCTTCAAAATACGAGCAAGATTTTCCTAAAGAAGAAAAGAAAGATTTAAAAGAAGAAGATAACACCGAAGCCAAAACCGAAAAAAAAGATTCAAAAAAAGAAGATAAATAAAAATGGCAAAAGAAACTAAAAAGAAAAAAAGTAAATTTTTAATAAAAGTATATTTGTTTATACTCTTTATTGCAGGTATAATTTTAGGCTTTTCATATTTGTCCGCAAACAAAAATACTCTTACCGCAATAGATGTGCCTTTGGATAATAATCTTGTTACGGCTCTTACATCAAGCGGTATAGAACAAATAAATGTTGTTTCACAATTTGTAAAAGAAGTGAAAATAAGCGGTGTTACTTGTAATGAATATTATAAAACAATAAAGCTTTCCGAAAAGCAAAAACCGGAAAACTTTGAACCTATATTTAAAACATTGGCAAGAAACTTTAAAATAGATTTATCAAAAACAAAGTATAAAGACGGTTCTATTCAATATACTTTCTACGATAAAAAAAGAACATATTCCGTAGTAACTTTAACAAAATGAGAATATTGGCAATAGAAACATCATGTGATGATACATCTTCTTCCGTTGTGGAAAACGGGAATAAAGTGTTATCAAATATAATATCTTCTCAAATATCCGTTCATGCAAAATATAACGGAGTTGTTCCCGAGCTTGCTTCAAGAGAACATATAAAAAATGTAAATATTGTGTTTGAACAAGCATTAAAACAGGCAAATATTTCTTTTGAAAATTTCGATAAAGAAATAGATTATATAACTTGCACTTACGGACCGGGACTTGCCGGTTCTTTGCTTGTAGGTGTAATGACGGCAAAGACTTTATCTTATATTTATAAAAAACCGTTAATCCCGATAAATCATATAGAAGGTCATATATTTTCCGCGGCAATAGAAAACAAAGAATTAAAACCTCCGTTTTTAGCGGTTGTTATTTCAGGCGGACATACGGAACTTGTAATAATAAAAGATTACGGTAAATATAAATTTTTGGGTGGGACAAGAGACGATGCTTGCGGTGAAGCATTTGATAAAGCCGCAAAAATTTTGGGCTTACCTTATCCCGGTGGTCCGATAATAGATAAACTTGCCGAACAAGGTAACAATGATGCCGTACATTTTACAAGACCGATGATGAAAGGTACTTGGGACTTTTCTTTTTCGGGAATAAAAACCGCAGTACTGAATTATTCAAAAAAAGTTGATATAAAAAAACAAAATATAATTAACGATATTTGTGCATCGTTCAGACAAGCCGTTGCGGAAACGGTTGTTACTAAATCCGTTGAGGCTGCAAAAAAATACGGACTAAAATCGATTGCTTTAGGCGGCGGTGTATCTTGTAACAGTTTAATAAGAAATATGTTTAAAAAAGAGTGTAAGAAAAATAAGATAAATATATTTTTACCGTCTCCTGTTTTTTGTACCGATAATGCCGCTATGATAGCTCATGTTGCATATCATAAAGCACTAAAGAAAAAATATGTTTATCCGAATAAACAAGTTGTTTCGATAAAACCTTCTTTGGAACTCGAAAATTGGTAATATTATGTTAAAACTTCCCAAACTTACCATCGGAAATATTAAATTAAAGAATTGTTTAATGCTTGCACCTATGGCAGGCATTACCGATTTACCGTTAAGACAGTTAGCCGTTGATGGCGGAGCGGGACTTGTATTTACGGAAATGGTGTCTGCAACAGCAATGGTTTACGGAGACAAAAAAACTTACAAACTTTTAACTACATCCGATAAAGAAAAAAATTGTGTTGCCGCACAAATTTTCGGAACCAAACCGGAAATTATGTCTGAATGTGCCAAAAGAGTTCAGGATTTGGGATACAAAATTATAGATATAAATCTGGGGTGCCCGGCAAAAAAAATTACTAAGGTCGGTGCAGGTTCAAGACTTTTGGCAAATCCCAAACAAGTAGAAAATGTTTTATCTGCAGTTGTAAAAGCGGTGTCTGTTCCGGTAACTATAAAAACAAGAATAGGTTTGTTGCAAGGGCAAAATGTTGCACCGGAAATTATTGAGATAGCACAAAATTGCGGAATTAAAATGGTGTCACTTCATGCAAGATATGCTGAATTTGCTCACAGCGGAGATCCCGATTTGGAAGCTTTTGCTTTAGCTTGCGAAGGTGCGAAAATTCCTATAGTTGCTAACGGTGGAATAGTTGATATAAAAACCGCGGAAAAGTTTTTGAAAATAAAAAATTGTTCAGGTCTTATGATAGGCAGAGGAGCAATAGGCAACTATGATATATTTAAACAGATAGAATACTTTTTTGATAAAGAACAAATGACACCTCCTTCAACAATAAAAACAAGGTTAAGATGGTTTAGACAGCATGCAATAGATTCCATACAATATTACGGGAAAGAAAAAGGGCTTGTCGTGTTAAGAAAAATTGCTCCTTATTATATTAAAGGGTTACCTAATGCCTGCAGTATAAGAAACAGTTTTAACAAAATAACAACTCTCGAAGAATTTGACAAAATTTTTAAAAATTTAGAATAACAAAAATATATGTTATTATAAACGAAGTGATGTAATTTATTGTTGTCGTTTCCATACTTCTATACATACATCTGTCCCTCAAAATCGCAAAGCGATTTTCTGCTTTGCGATTTTCGGCAGTATTTGATAAAATAAAAAGATATGAAACTATGTATTAATTTTAAAAATGTTAACAAAAATAATTACACTAAATTTATAAACAAGAAAAATTCGGCAATGGCGGAAAAGTTTAAAACAGTTCCTGTTTCCGAAAGGATTGTTCTTTTACCGCACTGTATGAGAAGCACCAAAAGTTGTAAAGCCGTAGATGAAGGAACTTATTATACTTGTATGAAGTGCGGAGCTTGCAAAATCGCACAAATACAAAAACTTGCCGATGAACTCGGATATAAAAAAGTTTATGTTATGAAAGGCGGAAAAGCCATTTATAATATTTTGGTGGAACAAAAAATAAAAGCTGTTGTTGCCGTTGCCTGCCACTTTGAAGGAGCGCAAGGCATAAAAATGACCGACGGGTTAAAAGTTATGGCTCAGTTTGTTCCGTTACTTAAAGACGGTTGTTGCGATACCGATGTTGATGTTGAAGCGGTTAAGAAAATTATGGAGCAAAAATAAATAATGGATAAACTAAAATTTACGGAACTGAATTTGTCACCCGAGATATTAAAAGCCGTTACGGATATGGGGTTTGAAGAAACGACTCCCATACAATCTTTGGCAATACCCAAGATGATAGAAGGTGTAGATTTAATAGGACAGGCACAAACAGGTACCGGGAAAACGGCTGCTTTCGGAATACCTATCCTTGAAAAAATAGTTCCTAAAGAAAAGAAAGTTCAGGCACTTATTATGTGCCCTACAAGAGAACTTGCAATACAAGTTGCCGAAGAACTTAAATCGTTATCAAAATATAAAAAAGGTATAAATATTGTTCCCGTTTACGGCGGACAACCTATAGTCAGACAAATGTCTGCACTTCATAAAGGTGCACATATCGTAATAGGAACACCGGGAAGAATTATAGATCATATCGAAAGACAGACAATAAAACTCGATAACACAAAAACCGTGGTTTTGGATGAAGCCGACGAAATGTTGGATATGGGGTTTAGAGATGATATAGAATTAATATTGAAAAATTTGCCTCAGGATAAACAGACGGTATTTTTTTCCGCAACTATGCCGAGAGAATTTTTGGTGCTTACAAAAAAGTATCAAAAAAATCCCGTAAACATAAAAGTTGTTCATGAAAAGTTGACCGTTCCTCAAACGGAACAATTGTATTGCGAAGTAAGAGAACATCAAAAACTTGAAGCATTGGCAAGATGCATAGATATGGCAGATGCCAAACTTTCGTTGGTTTTTTGTAATACAAAAAAGAGAGTGGACGAAGTTACAGCACAGTTACAAATAAGAGGTTATTCCGCGGATGCGATTCACGGAGACATGAACCAAACTCAAAGAGACAGAGTTATGGACAAATTCAGAAACTGCAAAATAGAAATTCTTGTTGCTACCGATGTTGCCGCCAGGGGTATAGATGTCGATGATGTTGAAGCCGTATTTAATTTCGATATTCCCCAAGATATAGAATCTTACGTTCACAGAATAGGCAGAACCGGCAGAGCCGGAAGAGCAGGTAAAGCATACAGTTTTGTTGCGGGGAAAGATATATACAAAATAAGAGATATTCAAAGATATACTAAAGTTACAATAAAAAGAATGCCTGTTCCGTCACTTGCCGATGTTGAAAATGTAAGAGTTTCTTCCTTTATGGAAAAACTTAAAGAAACTTTAAAGAAAAACACATTTGAAAAATATATAACTAAAATAGAATCTTTAATAACGGATAACATAACATCCGTGGATGTTGCCGCAGCACTTTTTGAAATGATGTTGCAGGTAGAAAATCCCGAAAAGCATGAAGATATAGATATGACCGTAAACAGTTTTGAAAGAGATTTTTCAAGAGACAGAAATTCCGGGAAAAAATTTTCGAAAAGCAAAAAAAACAGACACGGAATAGCAAAAGAAGCCGGTATGACAAGATTATTTATGAGTATCGGTAAAAGCAAAAAAGTAAGACCGGGCGATTTTGTGGGTGCGATAGCAGGTGAAACGGGGTTAAGCGGAGATATTGTCGGTTCCATAGATATTTTCGACAAATTTTCTTTTGTTGAAGTTCCGAACGAATATGCGCAACAGATTATTGATGCATTAAATAACAGTAATATAAAAGGTCACAAAGTAGCGGTAGAAAAAGCACAAGGAAAATAGTATGCCTTTATTTGAATTTGTTTGTAAAAAGTGCGGTTCGAAATTTGAGAAAATAGTTTTTTCAACGGATAAAGAAGAAATAGAATGTCCGCAATGTAAAAGTAAAGAAGTGGAAAAACAGTTTTCGACATTTTCCGCAGGAAACTCCAATACAACGGTTTCGTCTTGTGCGGCAAAACAAAGTTCGGGATGTTGTAACGGTTGTTGCCACCATCATCACCATTAGGAAAAACAATGTTAGATTTATCACTGAATTTAGGAATTAATTTAAAAGAAATAAAAAAAACTTGTGTAATTTGTCCTGTTTCGGATCATTCTTTGTTTTCTAAATTGGGAAAACCGAAAAGGAAAAACCTTTTCTTTGCGAAAATAATGAACTATGAAAATGTAACCGTAATTTCAACGAAAAATAATTTTTTGGTCGGCGATATAGTTTTATGTTTAAAAAATTCAGCTTGTGAAAATATAATATTGTTCGGCAGTTGCGGCGGTGTCGGAGATGTAAAAATAGCAGATAAACTTATAGTGAAAAAAACATTTAATTTTGAAAGCTTTTCCGAAATGCTTGAAATGAAAAGAAATCCCGATTCTTATTATCCGTCAACTATGTTATTGGAAACTTTTTTATCTAAAACCAAACAAGATATAAAACAGGTTAAATGTATTACATCAAACTCTATAGTTTTACAAAGAACATATAAAGATTGGTTTGATAAGAACAAGATAAATGCTGTGGATATGGAATGTTCGTCCGTGTTTTCTGCGGCTTCTGCGATAAACAAAAAAGCCATAGCATTGTTTTATGTTACCGACCACATATCGGAAGCAAGTCCGTTTGAAACGGAATTGGATGAAAGTCAAAAAGCTAAATTGTTATCCGTTCGCCAGGAACTTGCAGATTCTATTTGCGATTTTATAAGCAACAATGGATAGCAACATTTCTTTAATCAGCCGCAATATTCAACAAAAATTTCCTTTTTTCGGAATAAATAAAGTAAGAGAACTTACAAGACTTGTTTTTGAAATTTCCAAAAAAGAAAACATAAATTCGGTTGATGTAATAAATTCAATAGAAGAAAAATCTTACGAAAAAGTAAAAGAAATTCTTTTAAAAAGAAGATATCCGAAAACTTATTTAATATCAAAAAAAGAAAACTTTTATTTACCCGATATGACTTTAACAAACGAACAGGCAAAATTGGTTTCCGAAAAATTTAATCCTAAAAATGTTTATTATACGAACGAAGTTACAGGTTCCGCTTTATATAAAAGAATAAAAAATCTTTATCCCGATGCAAACTTTGTTGAAATAGAATCGTTAAAAAGTTTTTTAAAAAAAGAAAAATTTTCTGTTGCAAAATATAACGACAGAAGAGAAAATCTTTTTTTGGTAAACGAAAAGTACGACTTTTTTAAGCCGTGTCCGTGCACAAAAAATGTAAGATGCTGCAATTATTCCATATTAAACATAGGTTACGGTTGTTTATACGAGTGCAGTTATTGCTTTTTGCAGGGATACCAAAATGTTGCAGGAATAATATTGCCTTGCAACTTGCCGGACTTTTTAAACAGAGAAAAGATAAAACCGGTTGATAACAAAATGTTTTTTTTGCCGAGAGTCGGCAGCGGTGAATTTACCGATTCTTTAATATTTGATGATATAACACTTTTTTCAAACGACATTGTTAAATTCTTTAAAGAAAATAAAGATATATCTTTTGAATTCAAAACTAAAAGTGTAAACATAGATAATTTGTTAAAACTCGGCGGAAGCGAAAATATTGTGGTTTCGTGGTCCGTAAATGCACAACAGATGATAAAAGAAAACGAACATTGTACACCGAGCTTAAAAGAAAGGTTACAAGCTGCACAAAAGTGCATAAAAGCAGGTTATAGTGTCGGGTTCCATTTTGACCCTGTAATACTGTATGAAGATTGGAAAGACGGTTACAAAAAAACTATTGAAAATATATTTGATTTTATAGATGGAAAATATATAAAATGGATAAGTATCGGTTCTTTAAGAATGGTTGCAAATCTGAAAAAAGTCATAGAAAACAGATTTTCAGATAATAAAATACTCGATGAAGAACTTTTGTTGTCTCACGATAATAAGTTAAGATACGATGATAATACAAGAATAAAAATATACAAGTATCTTGTTGATTTAATAAAACAACATGACAGCAGTGTTGTTGTTTATTTGTGTATGGAAAACAACGATATTTGGAACAAAGTTTATAATAAGATATAAGGGCTAAAATTATGGAAATGGAAAAAGTTTACGATTCAAAAAAAGTTGAAGAAAAATGGGTAAAATATTGGATAGAGAACAAAACGTTTTCTTCTAAACCGGATAAAACAAAAAAATCTTTTACGATAGTTATACCGCCTCCGAATGTTACCGGTTCTTTGCATATGGGACATGCATTAAACGATTCTTTACAGGATGCGATTATCAGATTCAAAAAAATGCAGGGATATAACACTTTGTGGGTTCCGGGAACCGACCACGGCGGAATTGCAACACAAAACGTTGTTGAAAAACTTCTTAAAAAAGAAGGAAAAACAAAATACGATTTGGGACGAGAAAAATTTATAGAAAAAATGTGGCAGTGGAGACAGGAAACAGGTGACACGATATTAGACCAATTGAAAAAGTTGGGTTGCGGTCTCGATTGGGACAGAACAAGATTTACCATGGATGAGGCTTGTTCGAAAGCCGTTAAAAGAGCATTTAAAAAATTTTACGATAAAGGTTTGATTTACAGAGGAAAAAGATTAGTTAACTGGTGTCCGAGATGTAATACCGCTTTATCCGATATTGAAGTTGAATATCATCCCGAAAAAGGTAATTTGTGGTACATAAAATATCCTATAAAAGATTCCAACGAATTTTTAACGGTTGCAACAACAAGACCTGAAACGATGATAGGTGATACTGCCGTTGCAGTAAATCCCAATGATGAAAGATACAAAAATATAGTAGGTAAAACAATAATTCTTCCTTTGGTGGGAAGAGAAATAAAAGTTGTTGCCGATTATATTGTCGATATGCAGTTCGGAACGGGTGCGGTAAAAGTAACACCTGCTCATGACGCTGTTGATTATGAAATAGCAAGAAGACATAACCTTGAAATACTTGAAGTTATTGATGCTAACGGTAACATGACGGATATAATGGAAAAATATAAGGGTATGTCCGCAAAAGATGCAAGGGAACAGATAGTTGCGGATTTGCAGGAACAAGGATACCTTCTAAAAACGGAAGATTACAGTCATTCCGTAGGAAAATGTTACAGATGCGGAACTACAATAGAACCGATAATGTCGGAACAATGGTTTTTAAAAGTTGAAGAAATGTCTAAAAGAGCATCTCAGGCTGCAAAAGATGAAAAAGTAAAATTTTATCCGGCGTCTTGGAAAAAGCCTTACACATTATGGTTGGACAATTTAAGAGATTGGTGTATAAGCAGACAAATTTGGTGGGGACACAGAATACCTGTTTTCTATTGCGTTGATGAAAACGGTAACAAAACAAGTTGTCCTCCTATAGTTGAACAGGATACTCCTGCAAAATGTCCTCATTGCGGTAACACACATTTAGTTCAGGATAACGATGTTTTGGATACATGGTTTTCATCGGCAATGTGGCCGTTCAGTGTATTTAATTGGGGAGAAAACCCGGACAATGAAGAATTGAAATATTATTATCCTACCGGAGTTCTTGTAACAGGTCACGAAATACTTTATTTGTGGGTTGCAAGAATGGTTCAAATGGGACTTGAATTCTTGAACGATATACCGTTCAGAGATGTATTTATTCACGGTATAGTTAGAGATAAGCACGGACTGAAAATGTCTAAATCCAAAGGTAATGTTATTAATCCGTTGGAAATTATGGATCAATTCGGAACGGATGCTTTAAGGTTTGCTTTGGCACAATCCGCAGCTCCGGGAAGAGATATGCAAATATCGAACGATTCTTTCCTTGCCGCAAGAAACTTTGCAAACAAAATTTGGAATGCTTCAAGATTTATTCTTATGAATAAAGGCGAATTGGAAATATCCGATACTCCGCAGGTAAAAGAACTTTCGGATAAGTGGATTCTTAACGAATATAACCAAACAATAAAAACCGTTACAAGAGCATTTGAGGTTTACGATATAGATGTTGCTTCAAGAACTCTTTACGATTTTATTTGGACGAAATTCTGTGATTGGTATATAGAACTTTCAAAAATCAGAATGACATCCGAAAATGTTGAAGAAAAGAAACAGGTGTTGTCCGTTCTTATTTACATATTGAAAGGAACAATAAAAATGCTTGCACCTATTATGCCGTTTATAAGTGATGAGTTGTGGTCAATATTTAATAACACAACGGAAAGTATAGTAAATTCAAGTTTCCCTGTTTATGATGACAAACTTGTTTTTGCAAACGAAGCAAACCAAATGGCTGTAGTTCAGGAAATTGTTTCCAAAATAAGAAATGTAAGAAGCGAAATGAATATTTCACCCGCGGCATTTATTACAACAAAAATAAAAGTGTTGGATGAAAGTAAATTTTCTGTTGTTGAAAATAACCAAGCATACATAAAATCGTTAGGCAAAATAAAAGATTTGGTTATCGGTAAAGATATTCAAAGAGAAAAAAAATCCGCACTTGCTGTTGCTACCGGATTTGAAATGCTTATACCTTTGGAAGGTCTTATAGACATAGAAAAAGAAAAAGCAAGAATAAACAAAGAAATAAAAAATATTATAGCGGAACAGGAAAAATATAATAAAAAATTGTCTAATCCGAAATTCGTAGAAAAAGCTCCTGCCGAAGAAGTTGCAAGAATAAGACAAAAACTTGCGGATACACAAAGCAAGATTGCAACATTGGAAGAAACTTTAAAGAACTACGAAAACTAAAAACGGCAATGTATAATGTACAATGTAGAATGTATAATTTTGGAACGAAATGAGGAAAAGATGAGAAAAATTAAAATAGTAAAAAATTATTTGAAACATGCCGAAGGTTCGTGTATGTTTTCTTTAGGCGAAACAAAAGTTTTGTGTGTTGCAACCGTTGAAGAAAAAGTTCCGCCTTTTATAGAAGCGGAAAAAAGAGAACAAGGTTGGGTAACTGCGGAATATTCCATGATGCCTAGATCTTGCAACGACAGAATTTCAAGAAAAAAATTACAGAACGGCAGAGCACAGGAAATTTCAAGGCTTGTAGGAAGATCTTTAAGAGCCTGTGTGGATTTGGAAAAGTTAGGTAAAAGAACAATAACCATAGATTGCGATGTTATAAGAGCAGACGGCGGAACAAGAACAGCATCAATTAACGGCGGTTTTATAGCGCTTGCTCTTGCACTTAAAAAATTACAGAAACAAAAATTGATAGAAACATTGCCTTTAAAAGGTTTTTTAGCGGCAATAAGTGTAGGTTTTGTAGGTAAACAAATGGTGTTGGATTTGTCCGCAAAAGAAGATAATGTTGCCGATATAGATATGAATGTCGTTATGCTTGATAACGGTGATTTGGTTGAAGTTCAGGGAACAGCCGAAGGTCACACATTTTCAAGAAAAGATTTAGATAAAATGTTGGACAGTGCAAAAACGGGAATATTCCAAGTAATAAAAGCACAGAAAAAAGCATTAGGGAAAATTTAGTGCCTAAAACAGCAATATTAATACCTTGTTATAATGAACAATTAACGATAGCAAATGTAATTAACGAATGTAAAAAATATTTGCCGCAAGCGGAAATTTATGTTTGTGACAATAATTCTACCGATGACACCGCAAAAATAGCAAAAGAATCAGGTGCTGTTGTTATGTATGAAACAAGACAAGGTAAAGGTAATGCCGTAAGAAAAATGTTCAGAGAAATAGATGCAGATTGTTATGTTATGATTGACGGTGACGGTGCACATCCTTTAAGTTATGCTGATGATATGTGTAATTTAGTTTTAAAAGAGAACGTTGATATGGTGATAGGGGATAGATCTGTTGCATATTTTAATAAAAACAAGAGACCTTTTCATAATATAGGAAACAAACTTGTAAGGTTTATTATAAACAAAATTTTCAAAAGTAAAGTTAAAGATATAATGTCAGGTTACAGAGTAATGAGTAAGTTTTTTGTTAAAACATTTCCTGTTTTATCGGAAGGTTTTGAAATTGAAACGGAAATGACAATTCATGCACTCGACAGAAGATTTGCAATAAAAGAAGTGCCGATAGATTATAATGATAGACCCGAGGGCAGTTTTTCAAAATTGAATACTTTTTCGGATGGCATTTTAGTATTAAAAACAATATTTTCATTGTTTAAAAATTATAAACCGTTTTATTTCTTTTCAATAATAGCATTTATATTGTTTGCTGTTTCAATGATATTGTTTGTACCAATATTTATAGAGTTCTTACAAACAAGTAAGGTTCCGAGATATCCGACACTTATTGTTTCGGGTGCAATAGCTACAATGTCTTTAATCATGTGGATTTGCGGTATTATATTACAAACAATAGTCAGAAAACATAATGAAATATATGAAGTTATGCTGAACCAAATAAAAACTAAATGAGTATTCTTTCAAAAAAATTAAAATCATTAATTTTTATTTTTTTTATATCAATTCTAATATCTTCTTCGTTGTGTTTTTTTTATCCGGTAAAGAATAGAATCTTTTTTTCCGTAAAATCGTTTCTTTTTAAAACGCCTGATGTCGGATATTATAATTATAAACAAATTGATAATAAACTTGTTGCTACGGCGGATGAACATTTTTTGTATATTGATAATATAAATTCGTTTATAAAAGACATAAGAATAAATTTAAGAAAACCGTTGGATGAAAATATTTCTTTAAAGTTGTTTGTCGGTGATACGGATTTAGGCAGTTCTCTGTTGGTTTACGAAGCTGAAAATAAGCCTTTGTATCGGTATAATATACATATAGACAGAAATATAAAAGAAATTGTTGTTGTTGCAGGAGACAAAAAGGGAGACAGCTTTTATCTTGATAATATTGCTTGTAACAATAATACTTTTTATTTTTCCGGTATAAATTGGCAAGACTGCTTTTTACAATTGAAAAATATAAACTTTTGGATAAGGTTTTTAATTCTTTTAACATTTTTAATATTCTTGTTTTCGCATTTCTTTTTTAATGTAAATGTCTTGTATAATTGGCTATATAAAAAAAGATATTTTATAGGTTTGGGAATAATTTTATTTGCAATCGTTTTTGAGTTAAATAATTCTTCTATAGGTTTATGGAATTTATTAAGTACTGACTTTTCACAAGAACAATCGGATATTATTTTCGGTAAGGCAAGAGATATTAGATCTGATGAGTATGCTGTATATACACCTATGCTGTTTTCTCAAGATTCCGATTACGGATATTTTAATAATTATTTAAGGGGAACAAAAACAGATGTGTTTATGGTTTACGGTCAGCCCGTAAAAAATATTGTTTCCGTGTTTAGACCGTTTTTGTTGGGATTTCTTTTTTTAGGAACGGCAAAAGGTCTTTCTTTTTTCTGGATATTAAGACTTGTTTTACTGTTTTTAATTTCTTTTGAATTTTTAATGTTGATATCGAATAAAAATAAAATAATTTCTTTAGTCGGAACTCTGCTTATAACTTTTGCTCCTGTCGTTCAGTGGTGGTGGACTCCTTCCGGAATAGTAGAAATAATTATTTATGGAGAATTGTTAATACTGTTGCTTAGTAATTATATTGTGCAGAAATCTTTTATAAAAAGAGTGATAATGATTTTTTTTATAATGCTATTTATTGGAAGTTTTTTGTTTGTTTTATATCCGGCATGGCAAGTTCCGATTGGTTATATTCTTGCAGCGATTATTTTGTGGGCTTTTATCGAAAATTATAAGAATTTTAAATTTGATAAAAAAGATATTTTACCTATAAGTGTTTTTTCAATATTGTTTATTATTGCTCTAATATACATATTTAATAAATCAAAAGAAACAATGGATTTGGTTACTAACACTGTATATCCCGGAATAAGGTTTGAAACAGGCGGGGATAAATATACCGAATTTGATGCAGGTTGTAACTCTTTTGTTCATGTTTTTAGATATTGGGGAAATATATTTTTACCGATTTTTAATACCAATCTAAAAACACAGCCATGTAATTTTGCCGTTTTTTTTGATTTGTTTCCAATTGGGTTAATAGTGCCTGCTATTGTATTATTCAAAGATAAAATAAAAGATAAACTTTTAATTATGCTTTTATGTTTATATTTGTTTTTTGCGGTATGGTGTGCAGTAGGTTTTCCTAAATTTTTAGCTCAAATAACAATGATGAAGGTTTCTCCTGCTTATAGAACATTTGTTGTCTTAGGATTTTTAAATGTTTTGATATTTGTTAGAAGTGTTTCGTTAGTTAAATATAAAATGAACAAAATTTATTCATCTGTTGTAAGTTTTATACTTACCGCATTGATTGTTGTATCAAACATACTTATATATGGACAATACTTTGATATATTTAAAATCTTTATAGTATCTATACTAAGTCTAGTTTTGTTTTATTTAATATTGAGAAACAAAATAGACAAACTTTTCGTATTTTTGATAATGTTGATAATGATGGTTTCGGGGTTGTTTGTAAATCCTATACAAAAAGGAATAAATGTAGTGACCGATTTGGAACTTTCAAAAACCGTAAAAAAAATAGATGCACAAGAAAAAGGTTTGTGGGTGTTTGAAGGACACAATTTTATTTTAAATAATTTTTTGACATTCCAAAAAGTAAGAACATTAAATTGTACAAATACATATCCTAATTTTAAAATTTTAAAACAATTGGATGAGGATAATAAATATAGCAACATATATAACAGATATGCAAATATTTTGATGAATTTGGTTCATGAAAATAACATTATGGACAAATTTGTTCTGTTAAATCAAGATGCTTTCCTTATAAATATTACCGTTAATGATATTTTAAAACTGAATATTAATTATATTATGTCGTACAGACCTTTAGACGAATATAACAATGATAAAATAAAATTTGAAAAACTTTATTTTGCTAAAACAAAAAAGTGTGATATTTATATATATAAAGTAAATAGAGTTAATATTACAGGAGAATAAAATGAAAGAAATAATACTTGCCACTGGAAATAAACATAAAGTTGTGGAAATAAAAGATATTTTAAAAGATTTGTCGGTAACAATAAAACCTATGACCGATTTCGAAAAGTATCCCGAAGTTGTTGAAGACGGACAAACTTTGCAGGATAATGCAATAAAAAAAGCAACCGAAGTTGCAAAATATTTTAATTCTTGGACAATAGCCGATGATACCGGCCTTGAAGTAAATTATTTGAACGGTGCACCGGGAGTATATTCTTCAAGATATGCCGGAGAAAATTGTTCTTATGCGGATAACAATAACAAATTATTGAAAGCACTTAACGGTGTTCAAATGGAAAACAGACAAGCACAATTCAGATGTGTTATTGCATTAAGTGATCCGCAGGGTAATGTAAAAATACTCGGAGAAGGTAAAATAAAGGGATACATTGCCGAAAGTTTATCCGGAACTACGGGGTTCGGATATGATCCGTTATTTTATGTTCCTAAATACGAAAAAACTTTTGCGGAACTCGGTGAAGAAATAAAGAATCAAATCAGTCACAGAGCAATGGCTCTTAAAGATTTCAAAAATAAATTTTTATCTTTAAAATAATTATGAAATCCGTAAAAATTACCGTATTAAAACAAACTCAATACAAAGATTTAATACAAAAGTACGAAAATCCTATAGAACATGCATGCACTTTAAGAGTCGGAGACACTTTTGTTTCGGTAAATGCACAAAAACCGGAAAATTTATGTGACAGTGCATGGGAAAGTATGGAAAAATTTGTTAAAGAACTTGCCGAAGGCGGCGGAAACTTTTTTGACGGTTGGATGAAAAATAAATATTCCGCAATGATATCTTGCAACGATGGGTTCCGTCCGGTAACTTTTTATATTGAAACCGTAGAATAATAATTGAAAAAAATGCTCTTAAAAGATATAATAATACCGTTATGAACAGTTTAAGTACAAACTTTTTAGGAATAAAAATGAAAAGCCCGTTGCTCACCGCATCGGGAACTTTCGGTTACGGTAACGAATTAACGGATTTAATCGATATTACAAAAATCGGCGCCATAGTAACAAAAACCATAACTTTGGAAGAAAGGTTGGGAAACCCGCAACCCAGAATTGCTGAAGTTGCAAGCGGTATGCTTAACACTATCGGACTTCAAAATATCGGTGTAAAAAAATTTATAGAAACGAAGTTGGATGCAATATTGAAATTAAAAGTTCCTATAATCGTAAGTGTTGCAGGCGCTTGTGTAAGTGATTATGCAAGAACTGTAATGGAACTTAACAGATATCCTAAAATATCGGCAATAGAATTAAACCTTTCTTGTCCTAACTTAAAAAAAACAATCATATCACAAGATGTTGAACTTTTAAGTAATATAATAAAAAGCGTAAAACATATATCTAAGTTTCCCGTAATCGCAAAATTGTCACCGCAGGTACAAGATATTGCGGCACTTTCACTTACGGCACAAAATTGCGGTGCTGATGCCGTAACATTAACAAATACATTTCCTGCAATGGCTATAGATATAAACACATTTAAACCGAAACTTTCTACGGTTAAAGGCGGAATGTCAGGTCCTTGTGTAAAACCTATGGCTTTAAGGTGTGTTTTTGATGCATTTCAAAAAGTTTCAATACCTATAATAGGTTGCGGCGGAATAACAAACAGTGATGATGTTATAGAATTTATACTTGCCGGTGCAACTTGTGTAAGTATAGGAACACAAGTTTTGGTGGAACCGAAAGTATTTGAACACACATATGACGGTCTTGAAAAATATTTGAAAGATAAAAAAATAAAGAATATTAAAGAGTTGCAAGGTAAGGTCAAACTATGAACAAAACCATATTGGCATTAGATGTTTTTGATTTTAAAAAAGCGGAAAAATTAGTTAAAGATTTAAGTCCTTATATAGATGTTTTTAAAGTCGGTCCCATACTTTTTTTACAGTCCGGTAAAGAAATAATAAAAATGATAAACGATAACGGTAAAAAAGTATTTTTGGATTTGAAGTTTCATGATATTCCGGCAACCGTTCAAAGGGCGGTGCAATCCGCAAGAGATTTGGGAGTTTACAGTTTAACCGTTCATTCCTGCGGCGGAGAGGAAATGTTAAAACTTGCAACATCTGTTGAAAACAGGCCGAAAATTTGGGCTGTAACCGTTTTAACAAGCCAGGTTACAACTCCGGAAGAAGTTGTAAGAAGAGCAAAACTTGCAAAAGATTGCGGGGTTGACGGAGTAATATCTTCACCGCTTGAAATAGAAACAATAAAATCAAATTGTGGTAAAGAGTTTGAAGTCGTTACACCGGGTATAAGACCTGTTAAAGTTCAAGATGACCAAAAAAGAGTAGCAACTCCGGAATCCGCAGTTAAAGCGGGTGCAAATTTTATAGTTGTCGGAAGGCCTATAATTCAGGCGGAAAATCCTGTAGAAGTTGCAAAGAATATTTACGAATCCATTAAGGAGTTATAATAAAATGAACCAAGAAGAAATGAAAGAGTTGTTTAAAAAACACAATGCATTATTAAACGGACACTTTTTGTTGTCCAGCGGATTACATTCCGATACATATTTTCAGTCTGCACTTATATTGCAACATCCTGAAGTTGCACAAGTGTTGGCACAGAACTTAAAAGAAAAAATTGTACAAGCAGTAAAAGATATAGATGTTGTAGTTTCACCTGCAATGGGCGGAGTAATAATCGGTCATGAAATGGGCAGAGCTTTCGGAACAAGAGCAATTTTTACCGAAAGAGTTGACGGTAAAGTTACATTAAGAAGAGGTTTTTCCGTAAGTAAAGGTGAAAAAGTTCTTGTAGTTGAAGATGTTATAACAACAGGCCTTTCAACAAGAGAAGTTATAGAAAGTTTAAAAGAAACCGGAGCCGAAATTGTTGCCGTATGTTCTTTGGTAGATAGAAGTGCAGGCAAAGTGGATTTCGGTGTTCCGAGATTTTCATTGTTGAGTTTGGAAGTTAAAAGTTATAAACCTGAAGAATGTCCGTTATGTAAGGGTGGGTCGAAACCGATTAAGCCCGGCAGCAGAAAGTAACACATTCAAAAATAATTAAAGCTAAACGGATTTATCTTTTAAGCTATAACTTTATATTTGCCTCCTTCGAGTACCACTCGCTCCGCTACATTTCAGTACACTTCAGTCGTCAAATATTTCGTTATAGCTTAAAATCTGTAAATCCTTTGAATGTAAAGAGAAATGTAACCTAAAATCTTAAGGTCTTAAATGATAAACACAAAAAGATCTTTTTCTAAGGAAATTGTAAATAATATCAGAATTTTAGTAGAATTAAAACAATATTTATGAAGTAAAACTAAAAAAGGAGAAGGTAAATGAGAAAAAGTTTGTTGGCAGTTTTGTTGGCAGTAGCAATGGTAGCACCTGTATTTGCGGCAGATGAAGGAGCAATGGAATTGGATGTTAAGGTTGGTTTTAATCTCATGTCTAATGTAGATGTTGATTATAGTTTTGAAACAGTAAGTGAAAGTGTTGACCCTGCATTTACAGCAGGTGTAGATTTCTTTTATTATGTAATGCCTCAGTTGGCAATCGGTGCAGGTGTACAATATGTTTTCAATTCGGAAATATCAAATTGGGAAGGATTAAAAGCAGGTTGGACAAATCTATATGCTCAAGCAAAATATGTGTTTGAAACAGGAAATGATATTTTTAACAATGTTTATCCGTTAGTTCAAATCGGCTATGGTATTTTAAGAATGGATCCTGAAGATTGGAATGATGTGGATTCAAACGGATTATATTGGGGAATAGGTGCAGGAACAACAATAAAAGAAAATTTTGTTTTTGAACTTCTTTACTCAAATAACAATGCAGTAATTGGAGATCCGCATGGACCTGAAACTGCTGATGTAAAATATTCAACATTACAATTGAAAGTTGGATATAAGTTTGTATTTTAGTCATTGCGAGGCACTATAAGTGCCGAAGCAATCCATAAAATAACAAAAAGCAGGAAGAGCTTTTTCTTCCTGCTTTTTACATTAATTATAAATTGCCGTATTGTCGTTTCCATCTATCCATGCATCCATACATCTTTGCCTCAGTCGTTTTTATTTTTAAAATATTCTATAATCTTCGTTATATGGAGCAGAAAATATTATGTTAAAAGAACTTAGTAATAAAATTTTAAATGAAAATTATCATATAACAAAACAGGAAGCAATATCTCTTATAGATACAGATTTAAAAGAGCTTTCTTTGTATGCCGAAAAGATAAAACAAAAATTTTGCGGTAACAAATTCGATATGTGTTCAATAGTCAGCGGTAAAAGCGGTAAGTGCAGCGAAAACTGTAAGTTCTGTGCACAATCTTCACATTATAAAACAAGCATAAAAGAGTATCCTTTACTTGACAGTCCAAATATATTTAAAGAAGCAAAACATAATGCGGATAAAAAAGTTAAAAGGTTTTCCATTGTTACATCCGGTAAAAAACTTTCCGATACGGAAATAGATTCCGTTTGCCAAACTTATAAAGATATAAAAAACAAATGTGATATTTTGTTATGTGCTTCCATGGGACTTTTGTCTTATGAACAGCTTGTAAAATTAAAACAGGCAGGTGTTACAAGATATCATTGCAACCTGGAAACATCAAGAAGATTTTTCCCAAGTATATGTTCTACACACACTTACGATGATAAAATAAATACAATAAACCTTGCAAAGAAAGCCGGACTTGAAATTTGCAGCGGCGGAATTTTCGGGTTGGGAGAAACTTTTGAAGACAGAATAGATATGTTTTTTGATATTTATAATCTGGGTATAAAATCCGTTCCTGTAAATGTTTTAAACCCTATAAAAGGAACACCTTTTGAAAACAATAAAATTTTATCGCAGGAAGAAATTAACAGAACAGTTGCAATAGCAAGATTTATTTTACCCGATGCATTTATTCGTCTTGCCGGCGGAAGACTTTTATTTAAAGATAAAGGTGTATCGATGTTTTCTTCGGGTGCAAATGCCACAATTACCGGTGATATGTTAACAACTTCCGGTACTTCAATAGATGAAGATTTTGATACAATAAAAAAATTAGGATTTGAAAAATGACAAAATCGATTTTTATAGCGGGAACATCAACCGATATCGGTAAAACTTTCGTTACCGCTTTACTTGTAAAATATTTAAGAGATAAAAATATAAATGCCGGATATTTTAAACCTGTTTTAAGCGGTGCTGAAATTGTAGATAATAAGTTAGTTCCGGGTGATGCGAAATATGTTTGTGATATTGCAGGAATAAATGTTCAACCGCAGGATTTGGTTTCTTATACTTTTAAAACGGCTGTATCACCGCACCTTGCAGCACAAATGGAAAATACAATAATTTCGTTGGATAAAATAAAAATGGATTTTAATAATTTAAAACCCGGATATGATTTTTTGGTTGTTGAAGGGTGCGGGGGAATAATTTGCCAAATTTCTACACAAAAAAATAATGAAATTTTTCTTACGGATATAATAAAAAGTTTAAATCTTGATGTTATACTTGTTGCATCATCAGTACTTGGCACAATAAACTCTACAGTATTAACAGTGGAATATGCAAAAAAGTTGAACATAAATATAAAAGGTATAATAATGAACTTTTATGATAAAGAAAATTTTATGCATGCAGATAACAAAAAACAAATAGAATATCTTACCGGTATCCCGGTAATAGCAACCGTAGAAAAAAATGCCAAAGAAATTTTCATAGATAAAAATTTCTTTGATATATGAAATTGTAGTTTTAGTCGGAGAATTCTTTACAATGAACTTTTACGAACAAGAACTTACTAAATTAAAACAAGATGATTGTTTAAGAAAAATATCTGATATTTCTTATAAAAAAGACAAATATATTGTTGTAAACGATAAAAAATATATAAATTTATCTTCTAACGATTATTTAGGACTAAGTACAAATAAAACTATTATTCAAGATTTTGTTGAGGCAAATAAACAAGATAACGAATTTTTATTTTCTTCCGCATCCGCCCGCCTTTTAACGGGGACATCTTCGATATATTCAAAACTCGAAAAAAATTTAGCAAACCTTTTTAATAAAGAGTCTTGCTTACTTTATAACACAGGGTATCAGTGTAATTTAGGAACAATATCTTCTCTTGTTCAAAAAGGTGATGTTGTTTTTTGTGATAAACTTAACCATGCAAGTATTATTGCCGGTATGAAATTGTCGCAAACAGACTTTTACAGATACAAACATTTGGATTATCAACATTTGGAAACACTTTTACGAAAATACAGAACAAAATATAAAAAAGCTCTTATAGTTTCGGAATCTGTTTTTAGTATGGATGGGGATATTGCCGATATTAAAAAACTTGTTGAACTTAAAAATAAATATGATTGTATTTTGATGATAGATGAAGCACATGCTTTTGGTGTGTTCGGCAACAATTTATGCGGAATTTGTGAAACACAAAATTGTTTGCAAAATGTGGATATAATTACAGCAACTTTAGGTAAAGCGTTTGCATCCGTAGGTGCATTTTGTGTAGCAAACAAAACATATATTGATTATTTTATTAATAAATCAGGCTCGTTTATTTTTTCAACGGCACTTGCTCCTGTAAATGTAATGTGGACAAATTGGCTTATAGAGAATAAAATTAATTTAATAAAAGAAAAACAACAAAAATTAAATACTTTATTTAAACAGGTTCATGAATATATAAAAGATAACGGGCAAACTCAAATAATACCTGTAATTATAGGTCAAAACGATAAAACGATAAAAACGGCAACATATTTACAAGAAAAAGGATATTTTGTGTTACCTGTCAGAGTTCCTACTGTTCCGCCAAATACTGCAAGGTTAAGACTTTCATTAACCGCCGATATAACATTTGAAGAAATGAAAACTTTTTTTGAAATAATAAAGGAACAATTGTAACTATGAAATCTTTATGGTTAAACAAGAAAAACAATAAAAACATAATTGTTTTTTTTAACGGGTGGGGAATGAATGAAACAATAGTTTCTCATCTTGATTATAAAAATAATGATGTTTTAATGTTTTGTGATTATAGAAATTTGGATGTTGAAGTTTTTGATTTATCACAATATGAAAACAAATATTTGGTTGCTTGGTCTATGGGTGTATATATAAGCAACTTGTTTTATGATAAGTTAAAAGATTTTAATAAAAAAACAGCACTTAACGGAACATTTTATCCTATAGATAACAATTACGGAATAATACAAAAAATTTACGATTTAACAGTAAACAATTTTAACGAAACATCTTGTAAAAAGTTTGTGCAAAGAATGCTTATAAATAAAGATTTTGTTTTTGACAGGGCAATACAAGAACTTAAAGATGAACTTGTATCAATAAAACAATATGCAAAAATAGAGTTACAAAAGACTTTGCAATACAATAAAGTTATAATTTCTTTACAAGATAAAATTATACCGACTAAAAGCCAAATGAATTTTTGGAAAGATAAATATGTTGATATTGAAAATATAGATTGCGGACATTATCCTTTTGGTATATTTAATAATTGGAACGAGATAATAAAATGACAGATAAAAAGTTAATCACAGACAGATTTTCCAAGAATTTTTCAACTTACGATGATAATGCTTTTGTTCAAAATATTATGGCATCGAATCTTACAAAGTTTGTTCCCGTGAACAATTTTAATTCCGTATTTGAAGTAGGTTGCGGAACCGGAGTACTTACAAAATATATAAAATCTTTTTTCTTGTATAAAAGTTATACGGCAAACGATATAGTTAAAGAAAGTAAAAAGTATGTTCAAAAAATAATAAAAGATGTTAATTTTGTTTGCGGAGATATTGAACAGGTTAAAATAGATAAAAAGTTTGATCTTATAATATCCAACGCTTGCCTTCAATGGTGTAACAATTTAAATGCAACAATTATAAAGTTGGTAAATATGCTTAACAAAAACGGAATTTTGGCAATTTCAATTTTTGGACAACAAAATTTATGCGAAATAAAGAAATTGTTAAATGTTTCGTTAAATTATCCTAAAATTGCAGATATAATAAACAATGTCGATAATTGTAAAACTGTTTATATAGGAGAAGAAATAAAAAGAATTTATTTTGATAGTCCCATAGATATAATAAAACATTTTAAACAAACCGGGGTAAATGCTGTTTCTTCTGTAAAATTTACAAAAACAACATTGAAAGAGTTTGAAATAAAATACAAAAAACTTTTTATTGAAGATGAAAAATGCTACATAACTTACAATCCGATATATGTCGTACTTCAAAAGAACTTTATCTAAAAATCTTATATTGCTAAAATATCAAGTAATATAATTGCAATTTACGGAGACTACAATGTTTAAAGATAAATCGTTAGAGCAAAAAGATTTGAAATATATTTGGCATCCATGCTCACAAATGAAAGATTATGAAACTTTGCTTCCGATGATAATAGATCATGCCAAAGGTTTATATTTGTACGATATATACGGCAAAAAGTATGCCGATGTTATAAGTTCGTGGTGGTGTAACCTTTTAGGACATTGTAATCCTAGAATAAATAAAGCAGTATCAAACCAATTAAAAAAGTTGGAGCATGTTATATTTGCAAATTTCAGTAACAAGTCAGCAATAGATTTATCCGAAAAACTTATATCTGTTGCACCGAAAGGTTTATCAAAAGTTTTTTTTACGGATAACGGTTCATCTGCTGTTGAATCAGCACTTAAAATGAGTTTTCAGTACCATTATCAAACAGGTAACCCGCAAAAGAAAAAATTTATGGCTATATCCGATGCTTATCATGGTGAAACAGTTGGTGCATTGTCTGTAGGAGGGGTGGATTTATATTCAAAAATATTTCAACCGTTGCTTATAGATATTTTAAGAGTGCAAGGCCCGGACTGTTACAGGTGTCCGTTTAACAAAGATAGAAAAAGTTGCAATGCCGAATGTTTTTGTTATGCCGAAAAAGTATTGGAAAAACAGCATAAAAATATTGCCGCATTTATAATAGAACCTATGTTGCAAGGTTCTGCAGGTATGCGAATTTATTCACCGAACTATTTAAAAAAGTTAAGAAAAGTATGTACAAAATATAATATCCATTTAATAGCGGACGAAATTGCTTCCGGTTACGGAAGAACCGGTAAAATGTTTGCATGTAATCATGCAGATATAACACCGGATATTATGTGTGTGGGTAAAGGGTTAACAGGCGGTTATTTACCTATGGCACTGACATTAACCAACAATAAAATTTATAAAGCATTTTATGCCGATTATAATAAAGGAAAAATGTTTATACATTCACACACTTTTTCAGGTAATCCGCTTGCAAGTGCTGCCGCTTTGGAAGTGTTGAATATTTTAAAAGATGAAAAAATAATAGAAAAAGCACAAAAAAAAGCTGTATTTTTTAACAACTTAATAAAAGAAACTTTTTCTCAAAATAAGTTCGTTGGCGATATAAGAAGTATAGGTTTAATAAATGCTATAGAGCTTGTTAAAGATAAAAAAACTAAACAGCCGTTGGATTCCAAAAAAAGAACAGGTTACCAAATATATAAACAAGCGTTGAAACTTGGACTTTTGTTAAGACCGTTGGGTGATATTATGTATTTTAATCCGCCGTTAACGATAACCGAAAAAGAAATGAAACAAGTTGTAAAACTTTGTAAACAAGCTTTTATAAATACCGGAATAAATTAAAAATAAATTGGTTTAATGCTTTATTTAAAAAAAATATATTGGTACAATATGAAAACATTTAATAACAATTTTTGGAGAGAACAATGTTAGAATTAAAAAATATTTCTTTTGATGTTATGGTAAACGGACAGAAAAAAGAAATATTAAAAAATCTTAATATAAAATTTGATAATAACAAGTTTATAGTTATTACCGGTCCTAACGGAAGCGGTAAATCCACACTTGCAAAAATAATTGCGGGTATAGTAATTCCCACACAAGGACAAATCTTGTTTGATGAAACAGACATTACGGATAAAAGTATAACCGACAGAGCAAAATCCGGAATAGGTTATGCTTTTCAACAACCCGTAAAATTTAAAGGATTACAAGTTTACGATTTATTAAAAATCGCATCTAAAGGAACTTTAAGTTTGGAACAGGCATGCAACTATTTAAGTAAAGTTGGTTTGTGTGCAGGCGAATATATAAGAAGAGAAGTTAACGGTTCTTTGTCCGGCGGGGAACTTAAAAGAATCGAAATAGCAACTATTCTTGCAAAACAATCGAAACTGTCCGTTTTTGATGAACCTGAAGCCGGAATAGATTTGTGGAGTTTTCAAAATTTAACAAAGATATTTAATTCTATGAGACAAAATATCAATAACGGAACAATAGTTGTTATTTCTCATCAGGAAAGAATTTTGGAAATTGCGGACGAAATTCTTGTTCTTGCGGACGGTAAGATAACAATGCAGGGTTCAAGAGACGAAATTTTACCGAAAATTTTAGGAACGGAATCAGCAGTTACAACTTGTGCAAAACTAAATTAGGAGCATCAAAGATATGGAAATGAACGAAATACAAAAAAGATTAATAGCCGAAGTTGCCGATTTACATGATGTTCCTATGGGAGCATACAATTTCAGAGCTAACGGCAAACTTGCAGGCAGAAATACTACCGCCAATATAGATATTCAAACAAAAACAGAAGGCAGCGGAATAGATATAAGAATAAAAGATAATACCAGAAACGAAAGTGTTCATATTCCCGTAGTTTTAAGTGACAGCGGGTACAAAGAAGTTGTTTATAACGATTTTTATATAGGTGAAAATTGTGATGTTGTTATAGTTGCCGGTTGCGGTATAGATAATTGCGGTAACCAGGATTCGCAACATGACGGTATTCACAGATTTTATGTAGGCAAAAATTCTAAAGTGAAATATGTTGAAAAACATTTCGGGTCAGGTACCGGAACAGGCAAAAGAATATTAAATCCCGGAACGGAAGTTTATTTGCAGGATAATAGTGTTATGGAAATGGAAATGGTACAAATTAAGGGAGTAGATAACACTAACAGACAAACCGTTGCAAAACTTAATAAAGGAGCAAAACTTATTGTAAGAGAAAGACTTTTAACTCACGGCAATCAACAAGCCGTAAGCGGTTACACCGTTACTTTGGACGGTGAAGGTTCAACTGCGGATATAGTATCAAGGTCGGTGGCAAAAGAAAAATCTTACCAGAAATTTGAAGTTAAACTTACCGGAAACAATCGTTGCAGCGGTCATACAGAATGCGATTCCATAATTATGGATGAAGGTAAAATATTGGCAATTCCGTCACTTGAAGCAAACAATATAGATGCCGCATTAATTCACGAAGCGGCTATCGGTAAAATTGCGGGGGAACAACTTATAAAGTTGATGACACTCGGTTTAACTGAACATGAGGCCGAGGAACATATTATCAACGGATTTTTAAAATAAAATTTAGAAAGTAAAATTTAAAATAGGGGGAAGTAAATGAAGAAAGGATTATTGGCTTTGTTGTTGGCGGTAGCAATGGTAGTACCTGCATTTGCAGCAAAAGGTGACATGGAAATTGTAGGTAAATTAGGTTTAAATTTAAATCCTAATGTATCGGCAAGCGGTGAATACGTAAGGCAAGGAGCTTTTAAACCTTATTATACAAATTCCGATTGTGATTGCGGTGTAAATATGTCTGCTTTAATCGGAGCGGAATTTTTTTATTATTTAAATAAAAATGTTGCTTTGGGGTTTGGTATAAACAATAATTTTAATGCGGATTTAAAAGGTACGAGTTCGAGTTATTATTCTGGTTATAAAATTGATAGTGAAATCGGTTTTACGAATTTTTATTTTGCCGTAAAACCGAAAATAGATTTGAAATCGGAAAAACTTAACAGTGTATACTTTTTAGGACAATTAGGTTATGGACTTTTAAGATTTGATAGTACTTATATAAATTCTGAAAACAACAAACTCAACCTTGCAGAAGTAGATAGTAACGGACTTTATTGGGGAATTGGTGTGGGAGTTGAAATTAAAAACTTTATATTGGAATTATTATATTCGGTTAATTATGGCACAATTAAATTAGATAAAATTATTGCGGGTGATAATATTACAGCAGATTTAACATATAAAACTCTTGCTCTAAATATTGGTTACAAGTTTTCTTTATAATTATTGCGACATTATCTTTTGAATTTATACTTTGTTACAGCACGGCTCATTTACCTTTTAGTGTAAACTTCGCCGTGCTGTTGCCTTGTCTAAATTCAAAATATTTAGTCGCTCAAAAATTGTTGTGAACAATTTTTGAAATGTTGTTTTTTCCTGTCCTTATATTAATTGCTAATTGCTGTTCCGTCTGTCATCCCGAACTTGATGCGGGATCTCTGCTTTTGTCGTTAATTATAAATTATAAATTGTAAATTATAAATTGCCGTTCCGTCTGTCATTGCGAGCCGATTTATCGGCGTGGCAATCCATAAAAATAATAAAAGACGGGAAGATGTCTCTTCTCGTCTTTTACATTAATTATAAATTATAAATTTCCGTTCTCGCCGTTGCCGTTCTAAACCATAAGCAAAAAAATCTGTAAGATTTTTTTAATAAGCTTTAAGCTGCTGTTCATATCTTCCAATCTTCCAATCTTCCAATCTTCAAGAAATCACTCTGTGATTTCTTCATAAAAACCGACATTGAACAAACGCCTTCGATGTTTATACCTTTCAGTTGTTTTATTGTATTTTTGTTTATTCCGCCTATTGCAAATACGGGAATTTCTACATTGGCACAAATCTCTTTTAAAAATTCTATACCTCTCGGCTCTAATCCTTTTTTACAGTCTGTTTCAAAAATATGTCCCGCAATAAGAAACAAATTTAAACTGTCATTGCGAGGCGACTTGTCGCCGTGGCAATCTGTTTGTTGTGTTTGTAGTTGTCGTTTATTATACATTCTACATTGTACATTATACATTGTCGTTTCTTTCTTCCAATCTTCTGCCATTTTCGCTTCTTCCAACGAGTGTACCGAAACAGCAACGGTATCAAACGAATTTAAAATATCTTTGTTGTTAAAAAAATCTTTAAATGAAACCTGTATGTTTTTTATATTTAGTTTTTTTGCAATGTTAATTTTTGTGTTTATAAAAAACAATACATTATTTTTTTTACAAATATCATTACATTTAACGGCAAACTCTTCGTAGGTTTTATCATCCAAATCTTTTTCTCTTAAAACCAAGGCATAAAGATTTTGTTTGCAAATATATTCTATTTGCTCGAAAAAATCATTTCTACATAATAGTCGGTTGGTTATACAAACGGTTTTCATAATTTCTGTTGACTATAAGATATAAAATAAATACAATAAAAACAATAATGAAGTAAATTTATAAAAGGAGGAAGTAAATGAAAAAAGTAGTTTTGGCAGTATTGTTGGCGGTAGCAATGGTAGTACCTGCATTTGCAGCAAAAGGAGATATGTCCGTAAATGCAAAGTTAGGTTTGGGCATAAATAATAGTGTGTCTATTGATATGGTAGATGATATTTATTATAAGTTTGACATGGAAATGCCTGTTTCGATTGGTGCGGAATTTTTTTACGGATTAATGGATAATTTGTCTGTAGGTTTAGGTGTAAATTATGGTTTTGATTCTAAATTTAAAAAATCACCTTTTCCTCCTGATATAGAGGTAGGAGCAACAAATATTTATGCAGCGGTAAAACCCGAAGTAAAATTAGAATCTAATATATTTTCAAGTATATATTTAATAGGACAATTAGGTATATCTATGTTGAGAGCGGAAATTGATGATTCACATGCACCTGATTTAGATATGAAGAGCGGTTTATATTTAGGTTTCGGTATAGGAACAATAATAAAAGATTGTTTTATTGTTGAACTTGTATGCTCATCGGCTAACGGAACATTAGAGAAATTCTTTTTGGGCGGTGAAGATGTTGATGTGCAGTATACAGCAACAACAATTAATGTAGGTTATAAATTTGCATTGTAAGCAGTTTGTGGTTTGTAGTTGATAGTTTGTAGTTAATATAAATTTTGTGAAACAAAATTTTACCGAAAACTATAAACTGTAAGCTCTAAGCTATAAGCAAAAAATTATGAAATAATTTTTTATATAAGGAGAAAAAAATAATGAAAAAAAGTTTATTGTCTTTAATATTGGCAGTAGCAATGGTAGTACCGGCATTTGCACAAAAAGGAGATATGTCTATCAACGGAAAATTGGGTTTGGGTGTAAGTAATAATTTAAATATAAGTTATGATAGTATGCCGGATGGTATGCAAGAAGGTTTTAAAATGGAAATGCCTGTTTCAGTAGGTGCGGAATTTTTTTACGGATTAATGGATAATTTATCCATAGGTGCAGGTATAAATTATAATTTCGGTTCCGAGTCTAAAGCTGATATGGGAGGCACAAAGCCCGAAGCAAAAACAGTTAACTTTTATTTGGCAGTAAAACCTGAATTTAAAGTAGAATCAAATATATTTTCAAGTGTATATTTAATCGGACAAATCGGCGGAAGCAGTATTACTGTGGAAGCAAACGGTGAATCCGATACTGCAGATATCGGAATACATTTAGGTTTCGGTGCGGGAACAATAATAAAAGATGCATTTATAGTTGAATTGTTAATATCTTCATCTAACGGCAGTATGTCCGAAGATGGAATGAATGGTGATTTACAATATACGGCAACAACGATTAATGTAGGTTACAAATTTTCTTTATAATAAAAAAACAATTAAATAAAAACACAGAAAGAATTTTTCTTTCTGTGTTTTTTTTTGTTTTGTTATTATAGCGAAGCGACTTTATCTTTTGAATTATAACTTTGTATTTGGCTCAATCGAGTACCAATGCTTCGCTTTCTTTTACGTACACTTCATTCGCCAAATACTTCGTTATAATTAAAAATCTTAAAAGTCTTCGAGAGTAAAGAACAAGGTACACAAAATCTTTTCTGTTTTTTTTGTGTCCTTATATTCCTATTGATAATAAATAGTTTGTCATCCCGTACTTGATACGGGATCTCACAGTTGGTTGTTAATTATAAATTGTCGTCTTGAATTACTAATTGTTTTATAGTCTAATGTGGTTACTGAACACAGGATAAAGTCCTTTTTGTTTTATCGTATCCACAATTTCCGCAACTGTTCTTGAATCGGAAATTTCAAATTGTTCGTCACCTTTAGCATCGTCTTTATGTCCGCCTACGGAAGTTTTTACACCTGCCGAAATTTTTGTTGCACATACACCTATAACATTATCTCTGAAACCTGCTCTTTCTCTTGTGGAAATTGTAATATCGGAAAACGGCATAAATAATCTGTAAGCACACAATGCCTGGAACAATTGCTTTTCGTTAACATAGTGCGGGTTTTGTTCTTTATGTTCGTGAATGTAAGGTCTTAATCTGGGAACGGAAAAACCTATTTTAAGATCCGGATATTTTTGTTGTAACAAATAAGCATGAACCGCGGTGGAAAAAGCATCTTTCCTGAAATCGTCTAACCCGAAAAGAATACCTAAAGATACACCTCTCATACCTGCAAGAGCTGCTCTTTCCTGGGCATAAAATCTGTACTCAAAAACGGATTTCGGTCCTGCCAAATGTAACTGTTTATATCTGTCTTTGTTGTATGTTTCCTGATAAACACAAACAAAATCCGCTCCGCATTGGCAAAGATATTTATATTCATCGGTATTTAAAGGATAAATTTCTATAGATATGGAAGAAAAATATTTTTTTGCCAGTTTTACTGCTTCACCGATATATTCCACACTTGATGCCGTTCTTGATTCGCCCGTAAGAATAAGAATATCTTCAAGTCCTGTTTGAGATATTGCTTTAAATTCTTTTTCTATTTCTTCAATTGTAAGTTTGCCTCTGTGTATATTGTTTTTGCAATTGTATCCGCAATAAGTGCACTGATTTTCGCAATAGTTTGAAATGTATAAAGGTGTAAACAAAGATATACTTGAACCGAAATGTTTTCTTGTTTCATATTGCGCTTTGTGTGCTATTAAGTTTAAAAAATCCGTCGCTGCGGGAGATAACAAAATTTTTAAATCTTCAATATCCAAAATTTCTTTGTTTAATGTTTTTTGAACATCGTTTTCGGTATAGATATTGTAATCATAGCCCTTAGTTAAGTTTAAAACTTGTTCCAACATATCGGAGTTTATTTGTTCCATATTTTTGTAATACATTTTATTTGTCCTCCAAAAAGTCTATCAAAGGACTGGATGCTTCCGCTTTAAAATTTAACACTCTGCCAAGACCTGCAAGATAAGCTTTTCTTCCCGCAATAATTGCAAGTTTAAAAGCTTCTGCCATTTCGTTTATGTTTTTAGCAGTTGCAATTGCTGTGTTTACCATAACGGCGGCAGCACCTTCCTGCATAATTTCACAAGCTTGAGAGGGTGACCCGATACCTGCATCAACAATTACAGGCAATTTTATTTCATCTATAATTATTTTAATAAAATGTTTTGTAAGAAGTCCTAAGTTGCTGCCGATAGGTGCGGCAAGCGGCATAATTGTTGCAGCTCCCGCATTTGCCAAATCTCTTGCTGCATTTAAGTCAGGATACATGTAAGGCATTACAACAAACCCTTCTTTTGCAAGAATTTCCGTTGCTTTTATAGTTTCATAGTTATCCGGCAACAAAAATTTTGTATCTTTTATAACTTCAATTTTTACAAAATCTCCGCATCCGAGTTCTCTGGAAAGTCTTGCGATTCTAACGGCTTCTTCCGCAGTTCTTGCACCCGAAGTGTTAGGTAAAAGAGTTACCGTTTTAGGTATAAAATCCAATATATTATATTCTGTTTTAGTGTTTGCTCGTCTTAATGCAAGTGTTACGATTTCCGCACCTGCCGATTCAACCGCAGCTTTTACCAAATCCAACGAAAATTTTCCCGATCCTAAAATAAATCGAGAACTAAACTCGTGCCCTGCAATTATTAATTTATCCATAAATTCTCCTATATAACGACCGCAGATTTTAAACTGCACCTTTACATTTGGCTCCTTTATGTGCCAACCGCTTCGCTTTCTTTCAGCACACTGCAGTCGCCAAATGCTTCGGTTCGTATTAAACTTTGCGGTCTTAAAAAATCGCCCTGCGATTTTTAGTAATATTTTTGCTTTGCAAAAATTCCATGCATCTATACCTCTAAAAATTTGCTTTGCAAATTTTTAGCCGCCGCCGACAAAAGTCAGCACTTCCATAACATCCGTATCTTTTAAATTTACAGTGTTATATTTATCTTTGGAAACAATTTTACCGTTTAACTCAATTACAATTCGTTCCAAATTGTAGTTGTTTTCTTTTAAAAAATCGGCTAATGTTTTTGTTTCTTTTAATACTATATCTTTTCCGTTAACTTTCATTTTAACTCCTTAATAAAAAAATAGAATATGAATGAAGTTTTTGCCACCCGAGGTGGTGACCCCCATAACATATTCTATTTAAAATGATAATTTATGATACTATAAAAATTCACCTTTTGTCAAACAAAAAAATATATTGATTTTTCTTTTGTCTTTTATCAATAAATATTCTATAATTATAAAATATATTTTGTCTTTAATTATAAATTATAAAATATAAATTATAAAATGCCTTATAGTGGGGGAAAAATGGCTATTACTTATCAAAAAGCAGGCGTAAATATTGATGCTGGAAACGAGTTGGTTAAAAGACTTAAGAAAAAACTTCCTAAAGTCGGCGGATTCGGAGGAGCATTTCCCGTAGAAAACACGAAATATAATTTGGTTAGTTCCACCGACGGAGTAGGAACAAAATTGAAAATTGCGTTTTTGGTAAATAAACACGATACCGTAGGTATAGATTTGGTTGCAATGAATGTTAACGATATAATTTGTGTTGGAGCAAAACCTCTTTTCTTTTTGGATTATTTTGCTTGCGGAAAATTAAATGTTTCTCTTACGGAAAAAGTTGTAGGCGGCATTATTAACGGTTGCAAACAATCCAATGCTCAACTTATCGGTGGTGAAACAGCGGAAATGCCGAGCTTTTATAAAGGTGAAGAATACGATTTGGCGGGTTTTGCCGTAGGTATAATCGAAAAAGGTAAAGAAATTACAGGTAAAGATATTAAAGAAGGGGATGTTGTAATCGGTCTTCCTTCAAGCGGTCCTCACTCCAACGGATACTCTTTGATAAGAAAAGTTTTTAGTGAAAAAGAATTGAAAAAATATTCCAAAGAATTGTTGGCACCTACAAAAATTTATGTTAAAGAAGTTTTGGCGGCACTTAAAAAATTTAATAACGGTAAAAAGAATAAAATAGTCGGTATTGCACATATTACGGGCGGAAGTTTTTACGATAAAATCGGAAGGATTTTACCGCAGGATGCACATGTAATAATAAACAAAGGTTCTTGGAAAGTTCCTGAAATATTTAACATAATTCAAAAGAAAGGTAATGTTCCGGAAAAAGATATTTACAGAACATTGAATATGGGTATCGGTATGGCAATATTTGTCAGACCGGAACATGCACAAGCCGTTCACAAATTTTTGAAAGGTTCTAAAGTTATAGGATTTGTTCAAAAAGGGAAAAAAGGTGTGGAAATAATATAATGAAAAAGTTAGCGGTATTAGTTTCCGGCGGCGGTTCAAATTTACAATCTATAATAGATTCAACAAAAAGCGGAATATTAAAAAATATTGCCGAAGTTGTTATCGTTATATCAAACAATCCTTCCGCTTACGGACTTGAAAGAGCAAAAAAAGAAAATATAAAAGCAGTCGCTCTTGATTATAAGAATATGGATAAACAGGATTATGACGATAAAATGTATAAACTTATAAAAGAATCCGGTGCGGACATAATTTGTTTGGCGGGGTATCTTAAAAAAGTTTCCGACAAAATTGTTAAAGAATATAAATCAAGAATATTAAATATTCATCCGGCTTTACTTCCGAAATTCGGCGGTAAAGGAATGTACGGACATTTTGTTCACGAAGCTGTAGTAAAAGCTAAGGAAAAAAAGTCAGGTCCTACGGTTCATTATGTGGATGAAAATTATGATACCGGTTCTATAATACTTCAAAAAGAAGTGCCAGTTTATGAAACGGATAGTCCGGAAGATGTGGCTGCAAGGGTATTGGTTCAAGAACATATAATATTTCCTCAAGCAATAAAAAAAGTTATTGAGAAGTTGAATGGGTGAAAGGGTGAAAAGTCGAAAGGTTGGTAGTTGTTATGGCTTAATGTAAAATTTGCAGAGCAGATTTTTTAATAATAAAATACCGAAAGTACTAATTTAAAAAAAGGACGGATTAAAAGTATGATACCAAGATATGCAAAACCTGAAATGGAATCAATTTGGACCGATGATAACAAGTTCAAAATAATGTTGGAAGTTGAGATTTTAGCATCCGAAGCTATGAGCAAGTTGGGAGTAGTTCCGAAATCGGCAATTGCAAAGGTAAGAAAAAAAGCTAAGATAAACAAAGACAGAATAAACGAAATAGAAAAAACGGTTAAGCACGACGTAATTGCATTTTTAACAAGTGTCGTTGAGACGGTAGGTCCCGAAGCAAGATTTTTGCATATGGGTATGACATCTTCCGATGTTTTGGATACTTCACTTGCCGTTCAAATGAGACAGGCATGTTTGCTTCTTATAAAAGAAACTAAAGAGTTAATGGAAATAACAAAAAAGTTGGCTTTCAAATATAAATATACTCCTACAATGGGAAGAAGTCATGGTGTTCATGCAGAACCGACAACATTCGGTTTGAAAGTTGCAAACTGGTACAGCGAACTTAGTCGTTCTCTCGACAGATTAAACTATGCATTGGAAACCGTAAGTTACGGAGCAATTTCCGGCGCTGTAGGAACATTTGCACATTTAAGCCCGAAAGTTGAAGAGTATGTTTGCAAAAAATTAAACTTGAAACCGGAACCTGTTTCAACACAAATAGTTCCCAGAGACAGACATTCAATATTTTTATCAACAATTGCACATGTTGGTGCTAACCTTGAAAGAATAGCTCTTGAAATAAGACATTTACAAAGAACAGAAGTAGCAGAAGCCGAAGAACCTTTTACAAAAGGTCAAAAGGGATCATCCGCAATGCCGCATAAGAGAAATCCGATAATATCGGAAAATGTTTGCGGTTTCGCAAGACTTTTGAGAGGTTATGCAGTAACCGCTATGGAAAACATTGCTTTATGGCATGAAAGAGATATAAGTCATTCTTCGACGGAAAGAATAATGTTGCCGGATGCAACAATGGGACTTTTCTATATTTTAAAAAGAATGCAGGGATTACTTTCGGGATTAAATGTTTATCCTGAAAACATGAAAAAAAATCTTAATAAAACACAAGATGTTATTTGTTCCGGAACACTTTTGTTAACATTGGTAGATAAAGGGTTAACAAGAGAACAAGGATATGCAATTATGCAAAGACTTGCATTTTCGGCAAGAGAAAAAAATGTCAGTCTTGAAGAAGTGGCATTGAAAGATGAAGAAATAAGAAAATATATGAACGAAAAAGAAATAAGAAGAGATTGCGATTTGTCACCGCACTTTAAAAATGTAGATTTTATATTTAAGAGAGTTTTTGGAAAGTAAATACGACAGGTGAAAAGGTGAATGGGTGAAAGGGTGAAAAGTTTTTGGAAAATCTGATAATTAGATTTTTTGCTGTAGTAAAAAATACATTAAACTATTCAACCATTCAACTATTCAACCATTCAACTAAATAAAAGAGGTAATATGAACAAATTCAAGTACTATCTAAACAATGAAGGAAAGTTTACAATTGAAAATTATAATTTGGCACCGACTTTTTCAAGCTTTTTCCCGGGGATTTCCGGAGTAAAAGGTATTCCGATGTGGGCATATTATGTTAACAGAGGGCAGGGAATTTGTACATTCGGTATAAAGAATAAAAATTATGCAATAATGGAATTTTATCCCGCAAATGTAAGTTATAATTTAGTTAATACTTTCGGATTCAGAACATTTTTAAAAATAAAAAAAGGTAAAGAAACAATTTGTTATGAACCGTTCAAAAATAATAGTGCCGATATAAAAGATGTAAAACAAAATATGTATGTTTCCGCTTACGATTTAACGATAGAAGAAACAAATACAAAAATCGGTATCAAAACAACGGCTACATATTTTACGTTGCCTAACCAACCGTTAGCCGGTCTTTTAAGAAAAGTTACGGTTGAAAATATATCCAAACAAAATATTCAGGTAGAAATTGTTGACGGTATGCCGAAAATTCTTCCTTATTATATTAATTCCTGGTCGCAAAAATATATGTCTACAACAATTCAAGCCTGGACGAAAGTTGATAATTTCGATAAAACCGGAGTTCCTTTTTATAAATTGAAAGTTGAAACGGCAGACAGTTCCGAAGTTGTGGAAATTACCGAAGGTAACTTTTATTATTCTTTATTACAAGACAAAAAAGTAAAGAAAGCAGATATCATAATTGATCCGGACATTTTGTTCGGTTCCGATACAAGTTTTGCTTGTCCGGAAAAATTGTTTAATGAAAATTTTGTGTACCCTAAAAAACAGTTTGCGGATAACAAGTATCCTACGGCTTTCAGTTATGCAAAACAAAATTTGAAATCAAAAGACAGCTTTAAAATATATTCTATTGTCGGTCACATTGAAAGTGCAAAATCTTTAAACAGTTTTGTTAAAAAGTTCGACATAAAATATTTTGAAGCAAAACAGGAAGAGAACAAAAATTTAATAAATTCCATTACTTCCAATATGGAAACACATTCTTCAATACCTGAATTTGATATGTATTGCAGACAAAATTATCTTGATAATGTTATGAGAGGCGGTCTTCCGATAGAGTTTAAATATAACGATAAATCCGCAATGTATTATGTGTTTTCAAGAAAGCACGGAGATTTGGAAAGAGATTATAACGAGTTCCAAGTATCACCCAACTATTATTCGCAGGGTAACGGAAATTACAGAGATGTAAACCAAAACAGAAGAAAAGATATTTTCTTTAACCCCAATGTAAAAGACAGTGCGGTAAAAATATTTTATAACCTGCTACAAATAGATGCCTGTAACCCGTTGGTGGTTAAAGGAACACTTTTTGTTCTTGATACAAAAAGTAAAGAATATAAAAATATAATAAGTGATTTAAGTAACAAAAAAGATGAAGAAAAATTGAACAAATTTTTCCAAAAACCGTTTGAGCCGGGTTCACTTGCAACATTTATGGAATTTTCAAACATAAAAACAAAAATAAAGTTTGAAGATTTTATTTCAAAAGTTGTAACAACGGCAAAAGCTCAAAACGATGCAAATCACGGTGAAGGATATTGGGTAGACCATTGGAAATACAATTTCGATATATTGGAAAGCTTTTTAACAATATATCCCGATAAGAAAAAAGATATTTTCTTTAACGATAAATCTTTTATTTATTATGATAACGATCATTATGTTTTACCGAGAAACCAAAAGTATGTTTTAACTCCGAAAGGAACTGTAAGACAATATAATTCCGTAGCAAAATCCGATGAAAAAGCGGAACTTATAGCATCAAGAAAAGTTAACCCCAATGCGTTAAGAACAAATAACGGTAAAGGTGATATTTATTATACGACGCTTGCTTCAAAGTTTATAACAATAATGTCTGTAAAGTTTGCAACTTTGGACAGTGAAGGTATCGGTATAGAAATGGAATCGGATAAACCGGGTTGGTACGATGCATTAAACGGTTTGCCGGGTCTTTTCGGTTCGTCGACTCCTGAAGTTTTTGAGTTGAGAAAGATGATGGTTTTCTTTTCAAATCTTTTGAAAGAAAATAAAGATGAAAAAATATTTGTACCTGTAGAAGTTGCAAAATTGTTTAAAGGACTTTTGTCCTTATTAAAACAAAAACTTTCTTCTTTCGATTTCTGGGATAAAGCAACAACATTAAAAGAAGAGTACAGAAAATCCGTTATATTCGGTATAAACGGTAAAGAAGAACAAATAAATATAAATTCGGTAATAGAATTTATAGATAAAGCTGTAGCAAAAATAAATGCAGGTCTTAAAAAAGCTATAGATCCGAAAACAGGATTATATGTTACTTATTTCAGATATGAAGCAACAAAATATCAGAAGAATAACGAAAAGAATTGTAAAGGATTACCTTGTGTTAAAGTTTTCAAATTCCAAAGATATCCGTTACCGTTATTTTTGGAATCCGAAACACATTATATGAGAATGTCTGAAGATAAAAAGGAAGCAAAACAACATTTTGCATCTATTAAAAAGAGCGGACTTTACGATAAAGAGTTAAAGATGTTTAAAGTTTGTTCTTCATTGCTCAGCGAGTCCAACGAAATAGGAAGATCGAGAGTATTTTTACCGGGTTGGCTTGAAAATGAATCAGTATTTATGCATATGGAATTCAAATATTTGTTGGGCCTTTTAAGAGCTGGTTTGTATGAAGAATTTTTCTCATCCATAAAAACATGTTTTCCGTGCTTTTTAAAACCTGAAGTCTACGGAAGAAGTATACTTGAAAATTCTTCATTTATTTCTTCAAGTGCATTCCCTGATAAAAGAAATTGGGGCAGAGGCTTTGTTGCAAGACTCAGCGGTTCAACAGCCGAGTTTATAGATATGTGGCTTACAATGAGTTTAGGGTATAAACCTTTTTCCGTAAACGATAAAAATGAGTTGGTGTTCAGTTTAAAACCTATAATCAGCGGAGAATTCTTTGATAAGAAAGGCGAATTTAAGGCAAAATTGTTTTCAACAACCGATTTGGTTTATGTAAACAAATCTAAAAAGAGCACATATTTACCGAATATGAATATCAAAAAAATCGAAATTTTATGGAACGATAATTCAAAAGATGTTGTAGACGGTGACGTTGTTGCGGGAAAAAGCGCCGAAAAAATAAGAAACAGACAAGCAAAACAAATAACCGTTACATTCTAATTTAGTATTTGTTTTAAATATAAAAGAGCAGGATTTTAATTTATAAAATTTTGCTCTTTTTTTATGTAAAAATTTCTTATAATTTTGTAAAATATTAAAGATAATAAAATAATACTTTATATATACGGAGTTTGTTATGAATTTAGCAAGAAAAATTATTAAAAAGCATTTGGTTTCGGGATCAATGGAAGTAGGCAGTGAAGTTGCATTAAAGATAGATCAGACATTAACTCAAGATGCAACGGGAACTATGGCATATTTACAGTTTGAAGCAATGAACGTTCCTAAAGTAAAAACGGAACTTTCCGTAAGTTACGTTGATCATAACACATTGCAGTCCGGTTTTGAAAATGCCGATGATCATAAGTTTTTACAAACTATAGCAAATAAGCATGGAATAGTTTTTTCACCTGCAGGTAACGGAATTTGTCATCAGGTACATTTGGAAAGATTCGGTGTTCCGGGTAAAACATTGATAGGTTCCGATTCACACACACCTACGGGCGGCGGAATCGGTATGCTTGCTTTCGGAGCGGGAGGACTTGATGTTGCATGTGCCATGGCAGGGCAGCCTTTTTATATAACAATGCCTAAAATAGTTAAAGTTAATTTAACGGGAAAATTAAGAGATTGGGTAAGTGCTAAAGATATAATTCTTGAACTTTTAAGAATATTGTCCGTTAAGGGCGGGAGAGGAAAAATATTTGAGTTCGCGGGTGAAGGTGTTAAAACGTTGTCTGTTCCGGAAAGAGCGACAATTACGAACATGGGAACGGAACTCGGTGCAACAACTACAATATTTCCTTCGGACGAAATAACGAAAGATTTCTTAAAAAGACAAAACAGAGAAAAAGATTGGGTTGAAATGGTTGCAGATTCCGATGCAACATACGACGATGAATTGACAATAAATTTGTCCGAACTTGAACCGTTGATTGCTATGCCGCACAGTCCCGATAATGTAAAAAAAGTTAAAGATTTGAAAGGAACAAAAGTTGATCAGGTTTGTATCGGTTCCTGCACAAATTCATCTTATGCGGATATGATGTTATGTGCCGAAACATTAAAAGATAAAAAGATAAACAAAAATACAAGTTTAACTATTTCTCCGGGATCAAGACAAGTGTTTTCAATGCTTGCAAGTTCCGGTAAATTGTTTAACATAATAAATGCCGGTGCAAGAATATTGGAATGTGCTTGCGGACCGTGTATCGGTATGGGACAAGCTCCAAAGACTAAAGCGGTGTCACTTAGAACATTTAACAGAAACTTTGAAGGCAGAAGCGGAACAAAAGATGCTCAAGTCTATTTGTGTTCACCTGAAGTTGCTTTGGCTGCAGCTTTAACGGGAGAAATAACAGATCCTACAACTTTGTTCGGTGCAAAACCTAAAATAAGTTTGCCGGACAGTTTTTATATTAACGATGACCATTTCCAAAAACCTTCCAATGAAGGAGAAATTGTAAGAGGTCCGAATATAAAACCGTTACCGAAATTCGAACCGATGCCCGATTCGATTTCGGCAGATGTAGTTTTGAAAGTCGGTGACAATATTTCTACCGACCATATATTGCCTGCAGGTGCAAAGATTTTGCCTTTAAGATCTAATTTACCGGCAATATCGGAATATACTTTCGGTGCCGTAGATAAAGATTTTGTTGCAAGAGCAAAATCCGTTAAAAACGGAGTTATAGTAGGTGCGGAAAATTACGGACAGGGTTCTTCAAGAGAACATGCGGCACTTGCACCGAGATATTTGGGAATAAAAGTTGTTATTACAAAAACATTTGCAAGAATACATTTGGCAAACTTAATAAATTTCGGAATTATTCCGTTAACGTTCGATAATGTTAACGATTACGAGTTGATAAAACTTGCAGATAAAATAGAGTTTAAAGATATAAAAAATATTATAAAAGAAAATAAAGATTTGGTTATAACCGTTAACGGTAAAAATATTAAATTAAATTACAGTTTTACCGAAAGACAAAAAGAAATATTGTTTGCCGGCGGTTTGTTAAATTGGATTAAAGAGGGAATAAAATAATATGGAAGAACAGGAAATAAAACAAATAGTTAATAAAAAAGTTTCTTTGGCAAAAGTTGCTTCCATGCAGTTGGGACTTTTGGATTTTAAACAAAGAAACGCAATTTTATTATCGATAGCCGATGCTTTGGAAAAAAATATCAGCGAAATACAGTTTCATAACGATATAGATGTTGAAACCGCGAAAAATTCCGGTATGGATAAAGTTTTGATAGAAAGACTTACATTAACGAATAAAAGAATTGAAGATATGATACACGGTGTAAGAAGTATCGTTAATCAAAAAGATCCGATCGGCGAAATTATGGAAACAAGAGATGTTGACGGTATAAATATTCAAAAAATAAGAGTTCCTATAGGAACTATAGCTATGATATACGAATCAAGACCTAATGTTACCGTTGATGCTGCGGCATTATGTATAAAGTCCGGTAATGCTATCATTTTAAGAGGCGGTTCGGAAGCTATAAATTCAAACAAAATACTTGCGAAGATTATTTCTTCCGCAGGAGAATCCGCAGGTATGCCGGTAGGTGCGATTACTTTTATAGATGTGGTTGACAGAGCTGCAGTTTCCGAAATGATAAAACTTGATAATTATATAGATTTGTTGATACCGAGAGGAAGCGGGAAAATGATAGAGTTTATAAAACAACATTCCACCATTCCTATACTTTCTCATGGCAGCGGGTTGTGTCACACTTACATTGATAAAGCCGCCAATATCGATATGGCAATAAAAGTTACCATAAATGCCAAATGTCAAAGGCCGGGAGTATGTAATGCTACCGAAACCGTTCTTGTTCACAGAGATATAGCAAACAAAGTTTTACCGAAATTATGTAAACAGTTTTTTGCCAATGATACCGAAGTAAGAGGTTGCAAGTTAACAAAAGCTATTGTTCCGGAAGTTAAAGATACTACCGAACAAGATTGGGCAACGGAATATTTGGATAAGATAGTATCAATAAAAGTTGTTAACTCTTTGGAAGAAGCAATAAACCATATTAACAGATACGGTTCAAAGCATTCCGACTCAATAATTACGGAAGATAAACAAAGAGCGGAAAAGTTTTTGAAAGAAGTTGATTCCGCGGCGGTATTCCATAATGTTTCTACAAGACTTCATGACGGCGGAGTTTTCGGGTTGGGTGCGGAAATAGGAATATCTACCGGTAAATTGCATGCAAGAGGTGCAATGGGTGCAAGAGAGTTAACTACAACGAAATATGTTGTCAGAGGTAACGGAGTTATAAGAAAATAATTTTTAATATGTTTGGAGGTGCAAGTAAATTATGAATATCGGGGTTTTGGGCGGTTCTTTCGATCCTGTTCATAATGCACACCTTCAAATGGCGGAAGTTGCTTTAAAAGAGTTTGAGTTAGACAAAATTATTTTCGTTCCCGCATATGTTCCTCCTCACAAAAAGAAACTTGTTGCGTCGGATAAAGACAGATATGCCATGCTTTTTGATGTGACAAAAGATATAGAACAATACGAAATTGATACTTACGAACTTGATTCAAAAAAATCCGTTTATTCTTATGAGATGTTAGATTACATTAAAAGTAAACATAATTCAGATAATATAAAAATGATAATAGGTGCGGATTCGTTTAATAATTTAACTTTGTGGAAAAACACGGACTATATAGTAAAAAAATACGGGTTTATAGTTTTTCCGAGGCCGAACATAACGATAGATATTGAAAGCCCGTATTATAAATATTGCAAGTTTTCAAAATATGTTATGAAAAACATATCATCAACGGATATAAGACAATATTTGACCGATAAAAAAGATATTTCCGAACTTGTACCTAAACAAGCGGCTGACTATATAAAAAGAAACGGACTTTACAGTGAATAAAAGTACAGAACAAAAAATATACAACTATTTATCATCACATTTAAAACCGGAAAGATACAATCATGTGTTGGCGGTTAATGATTTAGCTGTGAAACTTGCAAAAACTTATAAACTTGATATTATGAAAATATCGACTGCCGCTTTGCTTCACGATTGTGCAAAAAACATGACTTTGGAAGAAAATATAAAATATATAAAAAAACACAAACTAAAAATAAAAAATATAGATTTTGTTGTAAAGTATCTTCCGCAGGTTTTGCATTCTTATATAGGTGCCGATATTGCAAAGAAAGAATTTAATATAAAAGATAAAGAGATTATAAATTCGATATATAATCATACCATCGGAAGAATAGGTATGAGTGATTACGAAAAGGTAATTTTTATAGCGGATGCGTTATCTTTAGACAGAAAATATAAAAAGGCTTTTGTGTCAAAAAAAATAATGTTTAGCGATTTGGATGAAACATTTAAGTTGGTGTTACAAAGCAAAATAAAATATGTGATATCAAAATTTAAAGTTTTGCATCCCGATATTATAAAGATATGGAATTATTATAACAGGTAAAATGATAAAAAAAATTTTGTTGCTTTTAATAGTTGCCGTGTTAGGTGTATTAATTTATTTTTCCGCAACTTCTAAAATTGTTAAAGATTTTAAAGACGGGAAAAATATTAATGTGTTGTTTGTTTTAGATGATGTTGATAATAATGAAAATATAAAGTTTTTTGTTGTAAAATACAATTCTTTAAGTGAGTATATAAAAGTATTGTTTACGGATGAAAATATTACAATACTATACAAAACTAAAAAAGCAAGAGTATTAAAAGATATGATTTTAGAAACTTCTCCGGAAAAGAGAATAGATTTCATAAAATCCGAAACACAAAAACTTTTAGATGATAAGCTAAGTATAGATTATTATGTATGCTTAAATAACGAAAGTTTTAAAAATATTATAAATGTTTTTTCCAAACAACAGGATTTGGGAAATAATTTAAAATTATTTGATATGTGCTTGCAACCCGAAATTGACAGAGATACAAGAATGGTTGCCTGGATAAAAATTTTCAATTATATATACAACAACTTTAACAGATTTTCTTTTATAAAGTTAATAAAAGATTTGTATAATAAAAATATTGTTATAAATACAAACTTTGAAGCGAAAGATTTGTTTTTATTGTATTCCTATTTCTTAAACGAAGACAAAACGATAAAATATGCCGATATACCTACTGTGAACAAAAGAAAAAGAATAGAATTAGACGAAGAAAGCAGAACAAAAATCGTCGACTTTTTTGATAATGATTATTCAAACAGCGGAAATTATTTAAAAGTTGAAGTGTTAAACACAACAAACAAATCAAGGCTTGCAATAAAAGCTGTTGATAAAATAAGAGACAATGATTTTGATGTTATGGATTGGGGTTCATCTTCAAAAAAATATGAATTTACAACGATTTTTGACTTTGTAAATGATTATGAAAAGATAAAAGAAATAAAAGATATTTTAGATTGCGGTGAAATAATTTTCAGGCCGAAAGAAAACTCATTAATGAATGTATCTGTACTTTTGGGACAAGATTGTACAATATACGATAAATTGGACAGAGAATCGGAAGATTAAACTTTTTGCAAAGCAAAAAGTTGATGCATAGAAGTATAGAGGTATAGAAACAAAATGCAAAGCATTTTGTTGAAGTATGGAAGAATAGAGAAATAGAAGTATAGAAACAGACAAGCTTTTTGTCATCCCGCACTTGATGCGGGATCTCGCCGTTAGTCGTTATTGTTTCCATGCATCCATATCTCCATACATCTATACTTCAAAAATCCGTAGGATTTTTTGGGGGGGACAAATGAAAAAAATAGATTTTTTAAAGCTTGCAAAAAAGGCAGTAAAAATAGCCGAAGATAAAAAGGCTGAAAATGTTGTCTTGTTGGATGTGCAGGAAAAAACTCCTATCACAAATTATTTTGTTATTGCAACCGCAAATTCTATGCCCCAAATAAATGCAATTATAAACGAAATAGAAAAAACTTTTAAATATGATTATTCCGTTGAAGTATTAAGAAGAGATGGCGGAAATGCTGCGGTTAATTGGAAAGTCTTGGATTTCGGCGGTATCATCATTCATGTTATGAGCCAGGATTTAAGACAGTTATATAATCTTGAACATATATGGGAAAGTGATGAACCTAAACCGAAAAAAAGAAAAGTCGTTAAAAAAGTTGCCGCCAAAAAGACTGCAACCAAAAAGACGGTAAGTAAAAAAGCAAAGAAGTAATAACTGAAATTTGAGGTAAAAAGTGGCTGCGGAGTTTGTACATTTACATAATCATACCGAATATTCATTGTTGGACGGTTTAACCAAATTAACCAAAAAAGGTAAACCGTTGGAACTTTTTAATATTATAGGAAAACAATATCAAATGCCGGCACTTGCAATTACCGATCACGGTAATATGTATGGTGCAATGGAATTTTATTGGGCATGTTTGGACAGCGGCATAAAACCCATTATAGGGTGCGAAGTTTATATTGCTAAAAAAAGCAGATTCGATAAAGATAAAGAAAACGGCGGGTATCACCATTTGATACTTCTTGCTAAAGATAACGAAGGTTACAGAAATTTATGTTATCTTGTAAGTGCGGGTTTTACGGAAGGTTTTTATTATAAACCGAGAATAGATAAAGAAATATTACAAAAATATTCTAAAGGACTTATTTGTTCTTCAGCCTGCTTGGCAGGAGAAATTGCGACGCTTCTTTCCGCAGGCAATAAAGAAAAAGCAAAAGAAGTTGCAGGTTGGTATCAGGATGTGTTCGGTAAAGGTAACTACTATCTTGAAATTATGGATAACGGGCTTGAACAACAAAAAGCAATAATCGCGCCTTTACTTGAACTTTCAAAAGAAACGGGAATACCGCTTGTAGCAACAAACGATTGTCACTATTTAAAACAGGAAGATGCATATTATCACGATATCTTGTTGTGTATAAACACACAAAAAAGTGTTAATGATCCTAACAGAATGAGAATGGGTTCTGACTTGTTTTATTATCGTTCACCGGAAGATATGATAAAAACATTTTCTTATGTTCCCGAAGCAATAAAAAATACACTTGTTATTGCCGATATGGTAGATGTTAAAATAAGAAAAGGTAACGGAGACCTTTTACCTAACTTTGAAGTGCCCGAAGGATATACATCTCAAACTTATCTCGAACATCTTTGCAGAGAAGGTCTTAAAAAAAGATATCCTGTTATAGAAAAAAAACATACCGACAGGTTGGAATATGAGCTTTCCGTTATTAAAAAAATGGGATTTGCTTCATACTTTTTAATTGTTTGGGATTTCATAAAATATTCAAAAGATCACGGAATTCCTGTAGGTCCCGGAAGAGGTTCCGGAGCAGGTTCGATTGTAACTTATACACTTGGAATTACGGATATTTGTCCGTTAAAATACGATTTGCTTTTTGAAAGATTTTTGAACCCCGAAAGAGTTTCCATGCCTGATCTTGATATCGATTTTGCGGATTTCGGCAGAGAACAGGTTATAGATTATGTTAGAAACAAATACGGTCAAAACAACTGTGCTCAAATTATAACTTTCGGAGCTATGGAAGCGAAAATGGTAGTAAAAGATGTAGGCAGAGTTTTAGGGTTTACACCTGCCGAAACACAAAAAATAGCAAATGCAATTCCCGCGGGCTCTTCAATACCTGATGCTATGGTAGGTTCCAAAGAATTACAGGAAATTATAAAGAAAGATTCCAGAGTTGCCGAACTTATAAAAATATCATCAAAACTCGAAGGAACAAAAAGACATACCGGAGTTCATGCCGCGGGTTTGATAGTCGCTCCTGAAGATGTAAGGCATTTTTCACCTCTTGCAATAGGTAAAAAAAATGTAGTAACTACTCAGTACGACGGTAGAATTTTGCCGGATTTAGGACTTTTAAAAGTTGACTTTTTGGGACTTCAAAACTTAACAATTATAAATGAAGCTGTAAAACTTATAAAGAAAAAAGAACCGGATTTCGATTTGGAAAAAATTTCTCTTGAAGATAAAAAAACATTTAAACTTTTACAGGAAGCCAAAACGTTCGGTATATTCCAGCTTGAATCGGAAGGTATGAAAGATTTGGTTAGAAGAATGAAACCGACAACTATAGAAGATATAACAGCTTTAAATGCTCTTTATCGTCCGGGACCTATCGGTGCCGGTATGCTTGATGTTTTTGTTGATTGTAAACATGGCAGAAGAAAAGTTACTTACGATCATCCTTTGCAGGAACCGATACTTAGAAACACTTACGGTGTTATTTTGTATCAGGAACAAGTTATGCAAATGGCTATGGCTATAGGCGGTTTCACGGCAGGTCAGGCTGATGGTTTAAGAAAAGCTATGGGTAAAAAACTTATAGATAAAATGCAGGCCGCAAGAGAAAAGTTTGTTGAAGGAGGAAGAGCGAAAGGAATAGATCCTTCAATAACAAATAAAATTTACGATAATATGGTAACTTTTGCAGGCTACGGTTTTAATAAATCCCATTCCGCAGCATATGCTTATGTTACGTACAGAACCGCATATTTGAAAGCTCATTATACGCTTGAATACATGACGGCATGTATGAACAACGAAATAGGTAAATCTGCAGACAGTAAAATAATAGAATATATCGATGATGTTAAACAGTTCGGTATAAAAACTTTACCGCCTGATATAAGATATTCACAAAGCGAATTTTCGGTTGAAGGAAAAAATATAAGATTCGGCCTTCTTGCCATAAAAAATGTCGGTGAAGGTGCGGCACAAAATATAGTTGAAGCAAGAGAAAAATTCGGTAAGTTTGAATCTTTTGAAGACTTTTTATCGAAAATAGATTTATCAGCGGTAAACAAAAGAGCAATAGAGTGTTTGTGTAAAGCCGGTGTTTTTGATTGTTTCGGTAAAAATAAGTTGGAAGTAAGAGCAAAGATACTTGATAATATAGAAGAGACATTGCAACAGGCAATAAAAACAAAAAAAGAGCAAAACGATAGTCAGGGCTTTTTGTTCGGCAGTGACGAAATATCTACGGCCACTGTTAGTGTAATGGACAAAAAAATTCCTCCTTTGGATGAAACAGTAGCATTGGAATATGAAAAAGAAGTGTTGGATTTCTATCTTTCGGGACATCCTTTGGAAAAATATAAAAGAGACATGATAGCTTTTTCAATGTACAGGCTTGATACAGTTCCTGTTCCGCCAGAAAACACTACTTTTGAAACGGCAAAAATTATAAGAGTTGCCGGAATGATAACATCTTTAAAACATTTAACGGCAAAAAGCGATAAAACAAAAACTTATGCGACGTTCAGAGTTGAAGATATGTACGGTTATTTGGATTGTATAGTGTTCCATAAATTGTACGAAAAGATAAGTGATAAGTTGCAGGAAAAGATGATAGTTGTTGTTAAAGGTAAAGTGTTGCACGATAAAGGTAAACCTAAACTTTCAATAGAAGAATTTTATTCCATGGAAGAAGCAAAGAAAAAATTTCCGCCGTTTTTGGGCTCGTTAAGAATACAAGTTTCGGCTGTTGCTTTAGATGATGCAATGTCCGACAAAATTTTAAAAACAATTGAAAAATATCCCGGGAAATCTAAAGTATATTTGGAAATTAAAGATTATAAAACGGAAGATTATACCATAGAAACCGAATATACGGTAAAATACAGTGACGAATGTATAAAAGATTTGGAAACATTGTTGGGACCCGGAACAGTCACACTTCAGTATAGAGATATTTAAAAATTGCCAAAGGCAATTTTGGAAGATTGGAAGAATAGAAGATTAGAAGATTAGAAGAGAATGGAGGAATAAAATGAATACTTTGGCATTAACAAAGATACCTTACGGAATGTTTATTATTACATCTGCTTTTGACGGAAAAATCGGCGGGCAGATAGCAAATACTGTCTTCCAAATAAACTCTAATCCCGCGACTATAGCAATAAGTATTTCAAAACAAAATAATACTCACTCTTTATTATCCAACAGCAAAAAAGCAGTTATATCTACAATAACCGAAGAAGCAAGTTTCGAATTTATAGGAAAATTCGGTTTTAGAAGTTCAAGAGATTTTAATAAATTTGAAGGCGTGGAATATAAAACAAATGAAAACGGGCTACCTATAGTAACTCAATTTGTAAATTCATATTTTGAAACAGAAATCATTTCACAGTTTGAAACGGAAACTCATACAGTGTTTTTATGTAAGGTAATAAATTGTGAAGTATTAAACGATAATCCTACAATGACTTATGATTATTATCACAAAGTAAAGAAAGGTTTAACTCCGAAAAACGCTCCGACATTTATACAAAAATAATTAATAACTTAGATCTAAAAATTTATAGTTTAATAAAAAAGGAAGATAAAAATATCTTCCTTTTTTGATTACTAATTGCTAATTTCTAATTACTAATTATTTAAATATTCCGCCTGTCTGCATGGCCCACATAAGTAAATCCATATGTGACATCGGTATTTTTATATCATTACAAAATTTTATCATTTTTTGTTCTGTCTCTAAATAAATTTTAGGCGTTAAAGTTGAAGGAATTTCGTCTATTGCATTATAAAATTTCAAGTTTCTTAAAATATGCCTGTCTAAAATTGCCAAATCAAGACCTAATCCGATATTCCTTAAAAAATGTCCCGCTTCTTTATAACCGATACCTTTAATATTATCGATAATCCATTTTCTTAAAGTTACAGGATCATCAAAAGATTTTAAGAAATTTTTTATATCAAGTTTCCCGTTGGAAGTAAACTGTTTTCTTGCTTGAACCAAAAAGTTTGCTTTGTTGTTTTGAAATCTTACATTGTTTATATTTTTTGATATTTCTTCAGCGGAAGCGGTAAATAAAAGTTTCTTATCGTTTAAAACATTTACGGCGTTCCAACAAGACAATGCTTTTGATTGCGGAGTAAAAATACAAAATGCGAGTTCCGCAAAAATTGCTTCATCGTTCCCTTTTACGAACACATCTTTATAATGTTGAACTCTTTTTGATATCGGTTCTTTTGCGACTGTTTTCCACAAATGTACCAATTCTTTAACAGTTTCGGGTTTTGCTTTTATGTTTTCTATTTCTACGAACTTTATTGGTATAATCATAAATTTTTTCTCACTGATTTAATGTTTAAAATCTAACATAAAAAATTATTGTTGTCAACAAAAAATCACGGAGTGATTTTTGGAAGATTTGAAGAGTAGAAGAATAGAGGATTAGATAGGAAGAAAAAATAAATAATAATAAAATTTGCGAAGCAAATTTTACATTTGAACTTCCAATCTTCTAATCTTCCAATCCTCAAATCATCAGTTCTTTTGATTTTTAGTTATAAATGTTATAAAATCTACTATTGAATTTAAATCCAAAGTCAAAGAGGTTTTTATGGCTAATATAATCTTAAAAGGTAAAGTTTTTAAGTATGGCGCAAATGTTAATACCGATGAAATTATTCCCGCAAGATATTTAACAACTTCAGATCCTAAAGAACTTGCAAAATTTTGTATGAAAGATATAGACGACAATTTTGCATCACAAGTAAAACCGGGTGACATTATCGTTGCAGATAAAAATTTCGGCTGCGGTTCTTCCAGAGAACATGCTCCTATATCAATCAAAGGCGCAGGAGTTTCTTGTGTTATTGCAAAATCTTTTGCAAGAATATTTTTTAGAAATTGTATAAATATAGGCCTTCCGATTATAGAATCCGATGAAGCTGTTGATAACATAGATAAAGGCGATAAACTTGAAATAGATTTGGCAAAAGGCGAAATAAAAAATGTGACAAAAAAACAAACATATAAAGCTCAACCTTTTCCGGAATTTATGCAGAAATTAATAAAAGCCGGCGGTTTGCTTTCTTACATAAAAGGAAACGCTGATAAATCCTGAACGGAAATCTTGAGGCATATTTTGCCTCTAAATTCGTTGGAGTTTCTCAAGATAAGTTACCAACTATCCCTACGAAACTCCGCCTATTTACAGACAAAATCTGTTCTCAATCTTTGCTCATTCAGAATTTATCAGAGTTCCCTTAAAGGAGGAAAATAAAAATGTCTAAAACTTATAAAATTGCTCTTATTCCCGGTGACGGAACAGGTCCTGAAGTAATAGCGGAAGGTGTAAAAGTTATAAATGCCGTTGCAGCTAAAACAGGTGCGAAATTTGAATTTACAAATTTTGATTTAGGCGGAGAAAGATATAAAAGAACAGGCGAAATTTTGCCTGACAGTTGTGTTGAAGAATTTAAGAAATTTGATGCAATGTATCTCGGAGCAATTGGTCATCCCGATGTTAAACCGGGAATACTTGAAAAAGGTATTTTGTTAAGATTAAGATTTGAACTTGACCAATACATAAATTTAAGACCGGTAAAACTTTATGAAGGTGTAGATTGTCCTTTAAAAAATAAAGAACCGAAAGATATAGATTTTGTAGTGGTCAGAGAAAATACCGAAGGTCTTTATTTGGGAGCGGGGGGATTTTTGAAAAAAGATACTCCTTACGAAGTTGCAACACAAGAATCCATAAATACAAGATTCGGTGTAGACAGATGCTTAAAATATGCTTTTGAATTAACAAAGAAAAGAAATAAAGATAAAAAACTTACATTGTGCGGTAAAACAAATGTTTTAACATTTGCATCTAACTTGTGGGAAAGAGCATTCAGAGCAATGGGTGCAAAAAGTTATCCGGATATAGCATTAAACTATGTAAATGTTGATGCAGTATGTATGTGGATGATAAAAAATCCCGAATGGTTTGATGTTATAGTTACAGACAATTTGTTCGGCGATATAATTACGGATTTAGCAGCAATGATTCAAGGCGGTATCGGTATTTCCGCAGGCGGAAACATTAATCCTGAAGGGGTGTCAATGTTTGAACCTATGGGCGGATCCGCACCTAAATATACGGGACAAAATGTTATTAATCCGTTGGCAGCAATTAGTGCCGGTGCTATGATGCTTGAAACATTAGGTCTTGAAAAAGAAGCTAAAATGGTAGAAAATTCCATGGCAAAATCTTTGGCAAGCGGTAAGATAAAATCGTTGGCGGCAGGAAAGATGGGAATGGGAACCAATCAAGTCGGAGATTTGATTGCAAACAATTTATAACGATTTTAATATTTTGGCTGCACCTTTGCATTTTTCTAATTCATTTACCGCAAAGAGTAAACTTCATTAAAAAAATGCTTCGGTTCGTCTAAAATCTTAAAACCTAATTAAGTGTTTCGGCAAGAACTAAGAAAAGTTAATATAATTTTGCAAAGCAAAAATATGACATATTAAGGTCAATATAGGAGAAGAAAATGAAGAAGTACAAAGTTGCAGTAGTAGGTGCTACCGGAGTAGTAGGTAACGAAATGATAAAAATGTTGGAAAACAGAAATTTTCCGGTAGAATCAATAAAACTTTTAGCATCACAAAGAAGTGTAGGTAAAAAATTAAAATTTAAAGGACAAGATATACCTGTAGAACTTTTAACACACGACAGCGGTAAAGGTATGGATTTGGCTTTGTTCAGCGCCGGCGGAGGAACATCAAAAGAATTTGCACCTTCGTTTGCAAAAGACGGTTGTTTTGTTGTAGATAATTCAAGTGCTTGGAGAATGGATGACAATTGTCCGTTAGTAGTTCCTGAAGTTAATCCTAACGATTTAAGTAAAGATAAAAAAATCATTGCTAACCCTAACTGTTCAACAATTCAAATGGTTGTTGCGTTAAAACCGTTACACGATTATGCAAAAATTAAAAGAGTAATAGTTTCTACATATCAAGCGGTTTCGGGTGCAGGTTCAAAAGGTATTCATGATTTGGAAAACCAAACAAAAGCTTTGGGTAAAGGCGAACCTATACCTCCGTTGGAAAAATTCCCTTATCAAATAGCATTTAATTTGCTTCCTCATATAGATGTTTTCGAAGAAAACGGATATACAAAAGAAGAAATGAAAATGACAAACGAAACCATGAAAATTATGGGTGATAAAAGTATAAAAGTAAGTGCAACTTGTGTAAGAGTTCCTGTTTTAAGAGCTCACAGTGAATCCGTATGGATTGAAACAGAAAAAGAATTAACACCTGAAAAAGCGAGAGAACTTTTGTCTGCTGCAAAAGGTGTGGAAGTTATAGATAATCCCGCGGAAAACAAATATCCAATGCCGTTATTTGCACAAAACCAACAAAAAACATTTGTCGGCAGAATAAGAAAAGATATTTCTTGTGACAAAGGTTTAACATTTTGGGTAGTATCGGATAACTTGTTAAAAGGTGCTGCACTTAATGCCGTAGAAATTGCGGAAATGTTAGTATCTAAAGGTATTTTGTAATATAAAGTTCTATAAATAAAAGCTCACATCTTTGATTTTTAGGATGTGAGCTTTTTTATTTATGGTATAATAACACTGATATGAAAAAAATTATAGTAAATGCCGATGATTTCGGATACAGAACACAAATAAATAATGCCATTGTTTATGCTTATAAAAATGGTGTTGTAAGAAGTACTTCAATGCTTGTAAACAGAGATGCTTTTGAAGAAGCTGTTTTATTGGCAAAAGAAAATCCGGGGTTGGGTATAGGTCTTCATATAGATTTGGACAAATACTTTGATATTGAACATGGTGTAGGTACAGTAAAAGGATGGGTTAATAATACTATTCCTACACAACAGATTATAAAAGACGAAATAAAAAAACAAATAGAAAAGTTGTTGTCCGCAGGTATACAAATAGATCATTTTGACAGTCATCACCACACGCATCTATTTCCGGGTGTATTACCGATAGTTGTAGAACTATGTAAAGAATACAATGTTAATAAAATAAGATTTTTTAACAAATTCGGTGATTACGATAAACAAAAAGAATTGTTGGTTTCTAATGGTATAAAATTTCCGGAACATTTTATTGAAGGTTGGTATTACGGTAATGTCGATGAAGATTATAATGTTTCCGAAATTATGACTCATCCGGGATATGGTGAAATTTGGAGAGAAAAAGAACTTTTAGTTTGTTGTGATGTTTTATTGAAAGAGTATTGCCAAAGAAACAATATAGAATTAATAAAGTTTTCAGATTTGTAATTAAAATTTGAAACAAAGTTTTTATTGAAAATGTATAAGTTTAATATTATACTTATAGTAGGACATACTTGTGATTATGTGTAGTAAAGGAGGAAAAAACTATGAATAATATAATAAAAAAAAGAAAAGGTTTTACCTTGGTAGAGTTGGTGATAGTGATAGTTATTGTAGGTATTTTATCCGTAATATCCGTGCCGATATACAGAGGATATGTAGAAAAGGCAAAAATGACTGAAGGAAAGGTATTGTTAAATGCAATAGCAAAAGCGGAACTTGCATTTCATGTTCAATATGGCTATTTTGTTAATGACGGTTGTTATTATGGAATAAGACCTCAGTATCTCGATATAAACTCAGAAGGAAATAAGTACTTTACAATGTGGGAGACAATGGCAGAAAATAATTCAAGGCTCGAAAGAGCAAAAAGTGCGGTAAATAAGTTAAAAGAAGGTATCGATTATGGCGATTATGAGGATTTTGTTGAAATAGCCGTGGGTTATGAGTCACCAAAAGGTATAGTGACTCTTTTTATGACGGTAAGCTCCAATGGCGGATGTTCCGATATCAGAAACGATATCATGGGGTATTACGAAGGTGGCTACGATGATACTCCTACGGCCTGTTGTTGATATTTTGTATACAAAAGTAGTTTTTAGTATAGGAGAAATTATATGAAGAAAACAAAAAGAGGTTTTACCCTTGTAGAATTGGTAATAGTAATAGTAATAGTGGGAATATTGTCTGTAATATCTGTTCCGATATACAGAGGATATGTGGAAAAGGCAAAAATGACGGAGGGAAAGGTATTGGTAAGTGCAATAGCTAAGTCTGAGTTAGCATACCATGTACAACATGGATACTTTTATAATACTCCTGGAACAATTAGCCGAGACTCTGTTCTTGATATAGATGCAAGTGGAAATAAATATTTTAGATTGTTTTTTGCCCGTTCAAATACGCCAATGACTGTAACTACTCGTCAGCAAGAATCATTGAATTCTATTAGCAAAGGTGCACTTGTAGCGAATGAAATTATAGATTCTGTTTTAATAGAGGCAGGATATGAATCTCCGCAAGGGTGGTTAGTTGTTTCCATGATTGCATATTCTAATGGTGGCTTTTCTGATATGGAAACTTATAGATATGGATATGGTGGCGGAGGCGATGAAGAAATTGCATAGGTTAGATAAAATTTAATAGAAAAAATATATAATATGATTGTAACAAAAAAGGCTTACTTAAATGTAAGCCTTTTTTGTTGTTGAATATAAAAAAAATTGCATTATACTTGAAGTAGAAGGGTATATATATATGAGATTGTATATATAGCGGTAGTAAAGGAGGAAAAAACTATGAATAATATAATAAAAAAAAGAAAAGGTTTTACCCTGGTAGAGTTGGTAATAGTGATAGTTATTGTAGGTATTCTATCCGTAATATCTGTTCCGATATACAGAGGGTATGTAGAAAAGGCAAAAATGACTGAAGGAAAGGTATTGTTAAATGCAATAGCAAAAGCGGAATTGGCCTATCATGTACAATACGGAGAATTTTATTCTACCTGGGATATTGTTTCTTGGGATACGGTACTTGATATAAATGCAGAAGGGAACAAATATTTTAAATATTGGTTAACCTATGCACATAATTATTCCGGAAAGAAAATGAAAGTTGAAAGTTATGTCAGTAAAGGTATGATTGGTTATGATGATTATGAGGATTATGTTGATATTTATGTGGGGTATGAATCTCCGCAAGGCAATGTTGTTCTTCATATGACGGTAAGTTCTAATGGCGGTTGTTCTGATATTGATAATGGTTACATGGAAGATTATTATGAGCCAGTGTAGCTTTTTCTTGTTAAAATTTTTATATAAGTAACAAAAAAGATCTGTTTAAAAGCAGGTCTTTTTTTTGTTGCGGATATGATTATTTTATATTATACTTAAAGTAGAAAAATTGCATATATGAGTTGTATATATAGTGGTAGTAAGGGAGGAAAAAACTATGAAAAATATAATAAAAAAAAGAAAAGGTTTTACCTTGGTAGAGTTGGTAATAGTGATAGTTATTGTAGGTATTTTATCTGTAATATCTGTTCCGATATACAGAGGGTATGTAGAAAAAGCGATGATGACTGAAGGAAAGGTGTTAATAGGGGCAATAGCTAAGTCAGAGTTAGCTTATCATGTAGAACATGGTTATTTCTTAAATGTCGGATGGACAAATTCATCACGAGAACTTGATATAGATGTCAGAGGAAATAAATATTTTAGAGAATTTTATGCCCAGTCCGGTGGAGGTTCTTATTATACTTCCTCTAATATATCGGCAGTAGCATCAATTGAGAAAGATTCATATAACTATGATAATGACAGTGTTTATATTGAAGTTTATGGTTGGAACAATGGAAAAAGTTGGAGACTTAGAGCAATGCAATATGCAGATGGCGGATTGTGGGGGTATGGACCGAATGGTGACATCGTTGACGAAAGAGATGAACTCCCAATGCTTCTGTAATTTTAAGGAACAAAAAAACTAATATAAAAAAGGCCTGTTTAAAAGCAGGTCTTTTTTTGTTGCAAATAAAACAAAAATACACTATAATTATCTTGATGGAAAAACTTTTTATTGTATAAATAAAAAAATAGGAGAAAAATGATGATAAAAGCAAAAAAAGGTTTTACGTTAGTAGAGTTGGTAATAGTAATAGTGATAGTAGGAATATTGTCTATAATATCTGTGCCGATATACAGAGGATATGTGGAAAAGGCAATAATGACGGAAGGTAAAGTGTTAATAAACGCAATAGGAAAAGCGGAGCTTGCATATCATGTAAAAAACGATTGTTTTTATAGTACCGGCAGGGTTGAAAATGATAGTGTATTAGATATAGATGCGAGAGGAAACAAATATTTCAAGGAATTTAATGCAACATCAGGTTCCGGTTCAAATTATTATGGATCAAGTATTAATGCAAGTGCTGTTAGTAAAGTTGGCAGTGATGAATATAATGATGTTGTTGAAATTCGAGTTTATGGCTGGAATAATGGTAAAAGTTGGACACTTAGGGCAGTACAACAGGCAAATGGTGCATTGTATGGATTTGGCAATAACAGGGAAATTGTAGATTCTGAACATGAAGTTGTTAGGGTTGAATAAAAAAATTAAAAATTTTTATTTGTTGCAATAGAGAGAAATTTAAACTATAGTTTTTGTGATAAGGCTTATGTTTAATTTTTTTCAAAGGATGGGAAAAATGGACAAAATAATAAAAACAAGAAAGGGATTTACCCTTGTAGAGTTGGTAATAGTGATAGTTATTGTAGGCATTCTATCTGTAATATCCGTGCCGATATACAGAGGATATGTAGAAAAAGCAATGATGACTGAAGGAAAAGTGTTGTTAAGTGCAATAGCGAAAGCGGAATTGGCATATCATGTAGAACATGGTTATTTTTGTGATACAAATGGAGAGACCGATTATTCAAGAGAACTTGATATAGATTCGTATGCTAATAAATATTTTAACTGGTTTAGTGCGAGTTCCGGACAAAAATCTTATTATGATGCCGGCGAATATAATGATAGTGTTTATATAGAGGTTTATGGTACGAACAATAATAACAAATATTGGACTCTTAGAGCAGAACAGACAGCAAACGGTGCTTTGGTAGGTTATGGACCTAATCGTGAAATCGTTGAATATAATGATGAAATTCGTA
>NZ_DGIC01000011.1:0-131346 GCF_002392975.1 Candidatus Ruminimicrobiellum ovillum | reverse complement strand
CAGAATTCAAGATGGGCGGAATCACCGGAGAATATCCGGATTCAGATTCAGCAGCAGTAGGTCCTATTGAATTAACAAAAGAATGGCAGAAATATTCAATCGATTTAACAGGCAAAGATTTGAGCCACGTAATCGGTGGATTTTGCTTTGCAGCATCTAAAGATGACAATCCTAACGGATTTATAATCTATTTAGATGATGTTATTTATGAATAATTGATTTTATGGGGCGGGGTTAATTCCCTGCCCCAAATATAAAAAGGGAAAAATGAAAAGAACAAAAGTTTTAACATTATCGATGTTTTTATTAAGTTGCTTTATTTGTGCATGTGTTCCTTCAACGGCAGTAAAAGGTACTGACACGGATACAAATAAGGCTGCTGAAAATGCAAATACTTTTGAACCTTTTTATGTGTATGAAGATTTTATGTCTTCAAAAAATCATTATGCACCGTCCGGTTGGATGGGGGATGTTGCTAACTTGGAGTTGGACCAGTCCTGCAGTCAAAATATGCATGACGGTAAAAGTTGTATAAAAATGAGATATAATGCCGAAGGTTTAAAACAGTGGGCAGGAATTTATTGGCAGCATCCTGCAAACAATTGGGGAGATAAAAAAGGCGGATACAATATAACCGGAGCAACTAAGTTAACTTTTTGGGCAAGAGGAGCGAACGGTTACGAAATAATATCGGAAGTTAAAATAGGCGGAATTTCTGGTGACTACAGTGATACCGATGTTGCTTGGCTAAAAAAGATTAAATTGACAGGCAGTTGGAAAAAATATACCATAGACTTATCTCAGTCTGATTTAAGTTCTATTTCGGGCGGATTTTGTATAGTTTTTTCTAAGAAAGATAATCCTAAAGGATGTACCGTTTTCTTGGATGATATAAGATATGAATAGAAAACTTGTTAAATTATTATCATTTTGTTTGCTTTGTATGATATGTTTTGCTTCATGCGAAAGATATCCTGTCAGAGCATTATTAGGTATTCATGATCCGATAGATTCTTGGCCTGATATTTGGTATATTTACGATGATGAAATAAATACAAAAGGTTCTTTGGAACCCAAAAGATGGGAAGATGATTCGTCTTGTGCGGATTGGCATAAAGTAAAACTTGATTTTGCATGTACGAGTCAGCCTAAATGCGGAAGAAAATGTGTGAAGTTTTCTTGGGTCGGAAATGTTAACGACCGGGATAAAAGCTTTTTCGGTTTTGGTTTAATGGCAAGAGAACAGGTAGGCGGGGTAGTTGATTTATCAAAAAGCGGTTATGTTTATATGAAATTTTGGATAAAGGGAAGATTATATCAAGGTTGTAAATTTAGAATAGAAATTCCGAAAAAAAGCGGCGGAAGTTGGGCATATGCGGAAATGTCCGATACGGATGTTACTCCAAATTGGCAGGAAGTTTCCGTTCAGTTAACTAATATCCAAGATATGACACAAATAGAATACGATATATCCATGGCTTTGATAGCAACCGGAATAACAAACGGCGGAGAAGTTTATTTGGATGATATAAGGTTTACTAAAGAATAATTATGATTAAAAAATTTATTGTAATCATCATTTCTGTTATGTTATTGAATTGCACAAATGCAGGAGCATGTACATTGACTTGTGATTTTTCGGAATATACTGCAATGAATGCGGCACTTCGTTCTGCTGTTATGCCCGGTTGGGGGCAAGGTTGGAATAATCAAAAAACAAAAGGATGGATAGTTTTCGGCGTTTTTGCGGTTTCCGTGTTCGGAACATTTTATTATCTTGCAAAATCGGAAGGTGATTATGTTACTTATGAAAGGTTAGGTGCAAGAGAATCTTCTTATTATGATGATTATGAAAACGATTTAAATACTTCAAGAATCTTGGGCGGTGTTGCTATTGCAACTTGGATATTTGCCGTTGTTGATGCTTATTTGGTTGCAAACAGAGAATCCAAAAAGTATGCCTTTGAAAAGTTTAATATTGATACTTATGGAAAAGATGGTGTAATGCTGAGATACAGAACCAGGTTTTCTATTTAATTTGGAAGAAAAAATATGAAAAAATTATTATTTTTATCATTATTATTTGTTTGTTTAACGGTTTGTTTCGGTGCTTGTACCAAAAGAGATAAGTTGTTGAACAATACTATGATTTTACAAATAGAACCGGCGGAAGATTTAACTTTAAGCGTAGGTGACTATAAAGAGTTGGAAGCAGTTATAAAAAATATAAAAATGGAAAATATTTCCGAACCTGTAAGATGGTCTGTTTCCTGTAATGAAGCCGGTGATGAGTTGGGAAGTTTTTCTTCAAAAACATTGAAAAATACAATATTTACCGCTGAAGAAAGAGGTAAAGGAACGATAACCCTTTTTTGTCAAGGTGTAACCGTTTCCATAAACATTACCATAAGTTAGTTTTTTATATTTCCAAATATGATATAATAGACACAATCTCTTTTTTAAGAGATAGTGTTTTTTTTTAAGAATATGAAAAAAATTTTTTTATTAACGATATCACTTATTTTTATTTTTTCAACGGGTTATTGTATTGATATTGTAGATAAGTCTTACAGAGAGCAATTCGCTACGGAATCTTTAAATGAAGATTTTTACAGACATCAAATGAGAACCGCAAGCTTTTATGACAGACAAACTTCATCCGTTAACGGGCTTGTTGAAAGTTTTAGAGGAACTTCTCATTATTTTTACGATTTATTTACAAGTTCTTTTATAATCGGTTCAAAAGGTGTTCTCGATGCACAAGCATTTGTTTATGACAGTTCAATAGCATCAATCAGTTATATTTTGTCCGGACAATATAAAAAAGCCGAAAAATTATTTATGCTTTTCAAAAAAGAATTTTATGCTTCAAAGGGCGACTATTACGGATTATGCAATTCTTATAGAACCGATATGCAAAGAACAAGGTGGGGGTTAAAACCGGGAATAGACGGTAACAGAGTTCATTTGGGACCCAATATGTGGATTGCCATTGCAATTTTACAATATACGGCCATAACGGGTAAAACAGATTATATTCCGTTTTTAATCAGTATGGCTAAATGGGCAAGAGAAATAAGACATTACGAATTTTCAAATTCTGAAAAAGGTGCTCCCAGTATGGGTTACGGATGGCAACCTCCGGATTGGTCTACGGTTTATTCAACCGAAAATGTTATAGATTATTATGCAGTGTTGAGAATGTTAAAATATATTTATAAAAATTCGAATAAAAATGTTGTTTCTTATTTTGAAAGAGCAAATTACGGATTAAAAGATATAAATGAAGAAATGACAAATATAGAAAGATGGCTTACAAAACTTATTCTTGATAAAAATAAAGGAACTTTTAATATGGGATACAACTCCCACGGAGTAGATAGAACCGATGCTTTAGATACTATTTCGTGGACAATTCCCGCGGTTACACCCAAGAGATTGGAAGAGTTAGGTATAGATCCTTTTGATATGATGCAATTTGCCGAAGATAATTATTTGGTTACGGATAAGATAGGTGATATGGAAATAAAAGGTTATGATTTTACCAATCAACAAGGCAGAAGAAAAAATTATAGAATGGTATGGTTTGAAGGAACAGGTTTTCATGTAACGGCATTGCAAACTATGGCTCAATATGCATTAAAACAAGGTAGAAGAGAGTTGGCTAAACGGTATAAAAAACAGGCAATAGAAATTTTATCAAACATTGAGAAAGTTTCAAATAAATTAAATTTGATAGATAAATCGTTACCGTACACATCTAAAAAACCTTCTGATAAACAAATATATACGACTTTTGCAAATGAGTGGGAAATTCCGAGAGGTAAAAACGGAAGTTGGGTATCTTCATCGTCGTCCACCGGTTGGTATTTAATAGCAACATCAGCTTTTAATCCGTTGGATTTTGATGTAAAAAATGTACATTATAAACTTTTTAATAATTAATTTCGGGAAAAACAATGTTAGAAAAAATTTTACAAATGAAAAAAAACAACGAAAAAATCGTAATGGTAACTTGTTACGATGCCACTATGGCAAAAATTATGTCTAACTCAAATGTGGATATGTTTTTGGTGGGCGACTCGGTAGGTATGACAAAACTCGGCTACGAAAACACGTTGTCCGTTACAATGGATGATATGATACACCATACAAAAGCTACGGCAAGAGGAACAAACAAAGATAAAGTTGTTGTGGTTTCCGATATGCCTTACAAGTCTTATGAAGATGATCCGAAATTGGCAGCGGAAAATGCAAAAAAACTTATTGATGCCGGTGCCGATATGGTAAAACTTGAAGGCGGATTGGAAATTATAAATTCAATAAAAGCAATTATAAATGAAGGTATAAAAATAGTCGGTCATTTGGGGCTTATGCCTCAATCCATAGAAAAGATGGGCGGATACAAAGTTCAATGCAGAGATGAAGAGTCTCAAAAAAAGTTGTTGGAAGATTCTTTGTTATTACAAAAAACAGGTGTATCAATGATAGTTTTTGAAGGAATCCCCGAAACGATAGCAAAAACGGTTACCGAAAAGTTGGATATCCCTACAATAGGTATAGGAGCAGGAAGATATTGCGACGGGCAAGTTTTGGTAAGTGACGATTTGTTGGGAATGTTTACGGATTTTACACCTAAGTTCGTAAAAAAATATGCAAACCTGGCACAAGTTATACAAGAAGCAACAGCACAATACAGTAAAGAAGTTAAAGAAGGAAAATTTCCGCAAGAGGTAAACACATACAAATGAAAATTATAAGAAAACCGGAAGAACTACAAAAAGCAATCGAAGGATTAAAGAAAAAAGGTAAAACAGTAGGACTTGTTCCTACAATGGGAGCGTTGCATGCGGGACACATTTCATTAATGAAAAAGTCCGTATCGCAAAACGATATAACCGTTGTATCCGTATATGTAAATCCCATACAGTTCGGGCCGAACGAAGATTATGAAAGATATCCGAGACCTGTAGAACACGATATAAAAGTATGTAAAGATAACAAAGTGGATTTCTTATTTTTACCTACAAACAAAACATTGTATAACGACAACTTTTCAACATACATATACAACAATAAATTATCGAAAATAATGTGCGGTGTTACAAGACCTATACATTTCCAGGGAGTTTGTACCGTAGTATCAAAACTTTTTAATATCGCTATGCCTCAAAGAGCATATTTCGGTTTGAAAGATTATCAACAGTATATAATAGTTAAACAAATGGCTAAAGACTTGAATTTTAACTTAAAAGTTGTAGGGTGCCCGATAGTAAGAGAAAAGTCGGGACTTGCAATGTCGAGCCGAAACACATATTTATCCGAAAAAGCAAAACAAGATGCTTGCGGAATATACAAATCTTTATGTTTGGCAAAAAAACAGTTTGCAGAAGGTAAAAAGTTAAAAGATATAAAAAAGAACATAGAAAAAAATATTTCGGATATACCTGAGAGCAAAATAGATTATATTGAACTTAGAAATTTCGAAACTTTGGATTTGGCAACAGATAAAGATAAATCTATAGTAATAGCTGTTGCCGTTAAAGTTTCAAATGTAAGATTGATAGATAATATTGTTTGTAAAAAATAAATTTTTCTTGGGGGAAAAATGACAATAAAAAGAAGACAATATATTGTTAAACCGAAATTGCAAATAAAATATTTGTTGATTTTGGCAACTATTATTGTTGTTTCGTCGATATTGATTTATTATATGTTTTTAGATTCGTTATTGAATTCTCCCGGAATGGATCAACTCAGTGCCGGTGCAATTAAGAATTTTGTAAGATCGTATACAAGCGGTTTTTTTTGGGCAATACTTGGTTTTATGGCTTTGGTTTTAATAGAAAGTATATTTTATTTTCACAGACTTATAGGCCCCATATTCTTTTTTGAAAAAGTTACCGCAAGATTAAAAAACGGTGATTTTACCGTAAAAATTCATCACAGAAAAAAAGATGAAACTATAGAACTTGCAAAAAATATGAATGAAGCCGTTAAGAATGTTAGAACTGCGGTAGCAGAAGACAGAAAAAAAATAGATGCAATAAAAGTTGCAATAGACAGCGGTGATAAAGATAAAGCTAAACATTTACTTAGCGAACTTACACAATGGTTTAAAATAGAGCAAAAATAAAATGATAAAAACAGATTATTTGGTTATCGGCAGCGGTATAGCGGGACTTAGTTTTGCACTCAAAGCATGCAAAACTAACGATGTTGCACTTGTTACCAAGAAAAAATTGTTTGATTCTTCCACGGGTAAAGCACAAGGCGGAGTTGCCTGTGTTACCGATAAAGACGATACATTCGAATCTCATATACAGGATACTCTTGTTGCGGGTGACGGGCTTTGCAATAAGGAAATCGTTGAAATAGCCGTTAAGTCCGCACCGGAAAGAATACAAGAACTTATTTCTATGGGAATGAAGTTTGCCAAAAAAGATTATAACAGTTCGGAATTTGAACTTGGTCTTGAAGGCGGGCACAGTAAAAGAAGAATTCTTCATGCCGGAGATATTACCGGTGAAGAAATAGAAAAAGTGTTGGTTTCAAACATACAAAAAGCAAACAATGTAAGCATATATGAAGATCACATGGCAATAGATTTAATTGTTGATGAGAACAAAAAATGTTGCGGTGCTTATGTATACGATGTGAAAAATTCTACGGTAGAAACCTTCTTGGCAAAAGTTGTTGTTCTTGCCTGCGGCGGAACGGGTAAAGTTTTCTTATATACATCTAATCCGGATGTTGCAACAGGTGACGGCATCGCAATGGCATACAGAGCCGGAGCAAACATTTCCAATATGGAATTCATACAGTTTCATCCCACATGTTTATATAATCCTATAGCAAAATCGTTTTTAATTTCGGAGGCGGTTAGAGGTGAAGGTGCGGTATTGAAAAATCAAAAAGATGAAGCTTTTATGCAAAAGTATCATCCTTTAAAAGATTTGGCTCCCAGAGATATAGTTTCAAGAGCAATAGATACCGAACTTAAGAAAAGCGGCGATAAATTCGTTTATCTTGATATAAGACACAGAGGGGAAGATTTTATAGTAAAAAGGTTCCCTAACATATACGAAAAATGTTTGTTCTACGGAATAGATATGGCAAGAGATATGATACCTGTTGTTCCCGCGGCACATTATTGTTGCGGCGGAATTGCCGTGGATAAAGACGGACAAACATCAATACAAAACCTTTTTGCTATAGGCGAAAATGCTTGTAACGGGTTACAAGGTGCAAACAGACTTGCTTCAAACTCGTTGCTTGACGGTCTTGTTTTTGCCCACTGTGCTTACAAAAAAACTCAAGAACTTTTACCTAACATAAAGTTTAACGATAATGTTAAAGAGTTTGTTAACGAAAGTACGGGTAACGGTGATCCTACGATAATGTTGCAACATTGGGAAGAAGTCAGAAGATTAATGTCTAACTATGTAGGTATAGTAAGAACAAAAGAAAGATTAAAAATGGCTTTAAAAAGGTTGAAAATCGTAAAAAAAGAAGTTGAAAATCATTTCAGAGATTTTAAAGTCAGTATGGAACTTTTGGAAGTAAAAAATCTTGTAGATGTTGCCGAAATTATAATAAAGTCCGCCATGGCAAGAAAGGAAAGTCGCGGCGCACATTTCAACAGCGATTATCCGAAGAAGTCTTCTCATATAAAAGATACAATCATTTCAAAATAGCTGACTATGCTATATTAACTTAATTATCTCAAAATTTAGTATAATAACCTTTTGGCAAATATAAAATTTCGTGATAAATTTTCGGAGAAAATATATGGAGAATATTATCAAGATTAGAGGTGCTCGTCAGCACAATTTAAAAAACGTAGATATCGACATTCCGAAAAACAAACTTGTCGTAGTTACGGGTTTATCAGGTTCGGGAAAATCTTCACTTGCGTTTAATACAATATATGCCGAAGGGCAAAGAAGATATGTTGAATCTTTATCCGCTTATGCAAGACAGTTTTTAGACCTTATGGATAAACCCGATGTTGATATTATCGAAGGTCTTTCACCGGCAATATCCATAGAACAAAAAAATCCGTCACATAACCCGAGATCTATTGTGGGAACGGTAACCGAAATTTACGATTATTTAAGATTGTTATATGCAAGAATAGGTATAGCGCATTGTCCTAAATGCGGTAAAAAAGTTACTCCTCAAAGTTCACAACAAATTATAGATGATGTTATGAAACTTGATGAAGGAACGATGATATATATTCTTGCACCGTTAATAAAAGGGAAAATAGGAACTTACGAAGAACTTTTTTCAAGACTTTTAAAAGACGGTTTTACAAGAGTAAGAGTAGATAAGAAAATTTATAACCTTGATGAAACTATAAAGTTAGACAGATACAAAAAACATAATATAGATTTATTGATAGACAGAATAAAAGTATCCGAACAGGCACACACAAGAATAGCGGATTCAATAGAAACCACACTTAAACAGGCAAGAGGTCTTGTAACCGTTGCGGTCGTTAACGAAAATAAAGATATAAAAGAAGAAAAAACTTACAGTGAACATTATGCATGTATAGATTGCGGTATAAATATATCGGAAATAGAGCCGAGACTTTTTTCTTTTAACACTCCGCACGGTGCATGTCCGGATTGTTCCGGTATAGGGGAAAAAAGCGAAATTGATCCCGATTTGATTGTTCCGGACAAAACAAGGACTGTTAATCAAGGCGCATTACAAGCATGGTCTGAACCTGTAACAACAAGAACTCACAGATGGAAAGGTGCATGGTCAGGATATTATTACGAACTTATAACCGATGCATGCAAAAGAAACAGAATTCCCATGAACAGACCCTGGAAAGATTTAACAGCCAAACAACAAGAGATTTTGTTATACGGAGACGGAGAATTTGAAGGTGTTATTACCAACATGCAAAGAAGGTACAGTGAAACCGAGTCCGATTTTGTAAGAACTGAAATTTTTTCAAAGTATATGTCCACAAAAACTTGTCCTACATGCCACGGTAAAAGATTGAAAAAAGAGGCATTATCCGTATTGGTAAACGATAAATCAATTATGGATATAACGGCAATGTCCGTAGAACAGGCGGTAAAGTTTTTTGATAATATAAAACTTACGGAAAAAGAAAAAACAATATCAAAAGTTATTTTAAAAGAAATTAAAGCAAGATTAAACTTTTTAAATAATGTAGGCCTTTCATATTTAAGTTTGAACAGGCAAAGTTCCACACTTTCGGGCGGTGAAGCACAAAGAATACATTTAGCAACACAAATTGGTTCGGGGCTTACAGGTGTTCTTTATGTGTTGGATGAACCGTCAATAGGTCTTCATCAAAGAGATAATACAATGTTGTTAAAAACATTAACAACATTAAGAGATTTAGGTAACACATTAATTGTTGTTGAACACGATGAAGATACAATGAGAACGGCAGACTATTTAATAGATTTAGGTCCCGGTGCGGGTATTCACGGCGGACAAGTTGTTGCAAGCGGAACACCTAAAGAAGTTATGAAAGTTAAAAATTCAGTTACCGCACAATATCTTAACGGAAAACTTTCAATACCTATACCGAAAAGAAAGAAAACCAACGGTAAATGGTTATCGATAAAAGGTGCAAGTCAGTTCAATTTAAAAAATATTAATGTTGATATTCCGTTGGGTTTGTTTGTTTGTGTAACGGGAGTTTCAGGCTCTGGAAAATCTACTTTAGTTCATGAAATTTTATATAAATCTTTAGCACAAAAATTTTACAGAGCAAAAGAGGTTCCGGGAAAAAATAAAGGAATAGAAGGGTTAGAAAATATAGATAAAGTGGTTATTGTAGATCAGTCACCTATAGGAAGAACACCGAGATCCAACCCTGTAACATATACGGGTGCATTTTCTTTAATAAGAGACTTGTTTGCACAAACTCCTCAAGCTAAAGCAAGAGGATATATGCCGGGCAGATTTTCGTTTAATGTTAAAGGCGGACGATGCGAAAATTGTCAGGGAGACGGAACGCTAAAAATAGAAATGCAGTTCCTACCTGACATATTTGTTAAGTGCGATGTTTGCGGCGGCAGAAGATTTAACGAAGAAACTTTACAGATAAAATATAAAGGTAAAAACATAGATGAAGTTTTAAATATGACGGTTGAAGAAAGTGTAAAGTTTTTTGAAAATATTCCGAAATTGCACAAAATATTATCTACATTAAACGATGTAGGTTTGGGATATATTAAGATAGGTCAATCTTCAACAACATTGTCCGGCGGAGAAGCACAAAGAATAAAACTTGCAACGGAACTTTCGAGAAGATCTACCGGAAGAACACTTTATATTCTTGATGAACCTACAACAGGTTTACATTTTGCCGATATCGCAAAGTTGTTGGATGTATTGCACAAGTTGGTTTATGCCGGAAATACCGTTCTTGTTATCGAACATAACTTGGATGTTATTAAAACGGCAGACTGGATAATAGATTTAGGCCCCGAAGGCGGAGACGGCGGCGGTAAAGTTGTAGGTTGCGGAACACCGGAAAAAATAATGACAATAGAAAAATCTTATACGGGACAATTTTTAAGAAAACTTATTTACGGAACACGAAAGGGGAACTAAAACCATTTTTTTCTTTTCATGTATAAAACAATTCCGCAAGTTGAAGCAAGTATCATAAATATTGCAAAAAACCATGTTCCCGTTTCGCCCAAAATTTTTATTTCCGGGAAAGCAACATTCATTCCGTAATAACTTGCAAATATAAGTATCGGCAAAAATATTGTAGCTATTATACTTAAGAATTTCATCGTTTCGTTTAACTTCAATGTTACCGAAGACATATAAATTGCAATAAGAGAACTTATCATTTGAGAATTATAGTTTATGGTTTTGTTTAAGCTGTTAAGTTGGTCTGTAATATCTCTGAAATATGCGGAATAAGATTCTCTTATATATTCGTTGTTTTCTCTTGCAAAGAAAGAATAGACGTTTCTTTGCGGATCCGCGATTTTTCTCATGGAAAGCAAAACTTTTTTCAAATCGAGAATTTGTTCCATATCGTCCGGATGCGGATCTTCCAAAACTTTATCTTCGAGCAAATCTATCTTGTCGCTGATTTTTTCCATTGTATGTTCAAGGTTGTCTACCACTTTCGATAAAATTTTGTATAACAACGTTTCCATACTTTTTAATTCTATCTGCGGTTTCAACATTGCTTTGTGCATTAAACTGTCCAAAAATTCCAACTCTTCGGTATGTGCGGTAACGATAAGGTTTTTTGATAAGAAAATATCAAGCTCGTACATTGACTCATCGAACTCCGCTAAGTTCATGGTCTTTAATCTTATACCGTGAGTGTTAACGAAAAGGTAGTTGTCGAACTCTTCAACTTTAGGGTTGTATAAAGGGAACAAACAGTCTTCAATCGAAAGTTCGTGAAATTTGAATGTATCGGTAAGAAGAGCAATTTCATCCGTGGACAAATCGCCTTTTTCCAAAGTAATATCAACCCATAACAAAGACGGATTGTTACTGTAAATTTTATTTATATTTTCGATACTTTCTTCTTGTTGGCATATACCGTTGTTTACAAAAATAGACTTTATCATAGCACACAACCTAACCGTTTAATATATGATAAAAAATTTTACAAAATAAAACTATTTAAGTAAAGATAAAAAACATTTTGTAACAAATTATAATATCGAAAAGTTTATTATTTTAAATTGAAATTTAGGTGGTATATTATATATAATTAATTAAATTATCAATGTAGGGGTTTTTATGAAAAAAATATTTTATGTTTTTTCTGTATTTGTTTTATTTTCATTGGTTTCTTGTGTAACGGCAGATAACAATTCAAAAAAATCTGCAGATAACGGCTCGAAAAATTCCGCAATAGAAAATATTTTGAACAGAAAAAGCGTAAGACAATATTCCGATAAAAAAGTAGAACAGGAAAAAATAGATACCATATTAAAATGTGCAATGGCCGCTCCCAGCGGAATGAATAAACAACCTTGGGAAATTTTGGTTGTTACCGATAAAGAAAAATTGGAAAAAATCGCGGAAATTGCACCGAATGCATCATACAGTAAAAATTCTCAACTTGCAATAATCGTTTGCGGTGACAAAAATATCAGTGAAAGATTTTGGGAGCAGGATTGTTGTGCCGTAACAGAAAATATTTTGTTGGCTGTGGAAGCTTTGGAATTGGGTGCCGTATGGTGTATGGCTTATCCGTCCGATGAAAGAGTAGCAGGTATCAGAAGTTTATTCAATTTACCGGAAAATGTTATTCCGCTAAACATTATTCCTATAGGTTATCCTCTTACACAAGAACAACCTAAACAAAAATATAATGCAGATAAAGTACATGTTAACAATTGGTAATAATAAAAAGGAGAAAAGCCAATGAGAATAGGCACTTTTTTGTTGGAAATGATAATTGTTCTTGCTATAATTTTTTGTTTGTATCATGCTTATTTTAATACAAGAAAATCTGCCATAACCAACGATAACGGTGAACTTATTACCAAAGATGTTAAGGAAATGTTGAACGATGTTTCCACTCTTTCTACTGTTTCTGCGGCAAATTCCACCGGAGCCAAAACAAAGAAAGATATAGAAAAGAAAGTTAACAGATTAATGAAAAAATATAACATAAATTAATTTTTGGTGAGAGAAATGAAAAAAATTGTAATGTTTTTAATAAAAGTTTTTGTGATTTTAGCAATATTGGCGGCGGCAGGATATTATTCGTTCAATATTATAATGTCGGGCTTTGTCAGAGAAAAATCCGAAGTTTTGGTACCGGATCTGCAAGGCAAAAATTTGGTTGAATGTTTGGATATGTTATCGCAATCCAAACTTGCATTGATGAAAGACGGTTCAGAATTTAACCAAGATGTTCCTGCAGGTATCGTTATAAGACAAGTACCTCCTGCAGGTATGAACGTTAAAGAAGGTAAAGTAATAAAAATCGTTATAAGCCAGGGAGGAGAAATAGTTTATGTTCCTGACTTAAAAGGTCAAACAATTAGATCTGCAACAATTTCACTTCGTTCGTTAGGTCTTGTTTTGGGAGAACTTACGAAAAAATCTTCCGTAAAATATGAAGAAGGTATAGTGTTAGAACAAGAACCTGCGGCAGGTTCTACAATAGAAAAAGATTCATCCGTAAATGTGTTGGTATCAAACGGTGCACCGACCGACGGAACTGTTTTAATGCCCGATTGGTCCGGTAAATCCGCCGAAGAAGCAAAAAAATGGGCAATAGATGAAAATTATGAAGTTAAAGTTGTTTCAAAAAGAACAACTTTGGCCAACCCGGGAGAAGTCTTTAAACAATCTCCTAATTTTGATGAAAGAATAACAAAAGATACAAAAATCACTTTTTATGTAGCAGACGAAAAAAGTGCTTTGGCTCTTGAAGAAAAAACTTTTGAATATATCGTTCCGGACGGTAACGAAAACAAAAGAATAAGATTGGTGTTAAACGATGAGGGCGGTGAAAGAGATATTTTTAACGGAATAAGAGCACCTAAAACTACAATTTCTATTCCTGTAAAAGTAAACGGTAAAGCAACCGTAAAAGTTTTTATAAATAATATTTCAATAGAAGAAAGAGATTTTTAATATGAAAAAAATTTTGATAGCACCGTCAATTTTATCTGCTGATTTTGCAAACTTGGCAAAAGATGTTTCTATGGTTGAGTCCGCAGGTGCGGATTGGTTGCATGTGGATGTGATGGACGGTCATTTCGTTCCCAATATTACAATAGGTCCCGTTGTTGTAAAATCAATAAAAAAATACAGCAAATTGTTTTTTGATGTCCATTTAATGATAACAAATCCCGAAAAGTATTGGGAAAGTTTTTATAAAGCCGGAGCGGATTTAATTGTTTTTCATAATGAAGTTTCATGTGATAAAAAACAATTAATACAGGAAATTAAGAAAGCCGGTATAAAGGCGGGAGTATCTATAAAGCCTAAAACTCCGGTAAGTGATATTTTGGAAATTTTGCCTTTGGTTGATGTTGTATTAATTATGACTGTTGAGCCGGGTTTCGGCGGTCAATCTTTTATGGCAGATATGGTACCTAAAATTTCTTCTTTAAGAAAAATTATAGATGATAATAAGTATAAATGTTTAATAGAAATAGACGGCGGAATAAACGATAAAACGGCAAAAGTATGTATTGATGCCGGTGCGGATGTGTTGGTTAGCGGAAGTTATATTTTTGCGGCACAAAATCCGCAACAAGTTTTAAAAGGTTTAAAATCTTTATAATAAGTTATGAATTCATTGAATAAATATAAAACATTAATCACTATTTTATTGGCTACGGTATTATTGTTTAATCCTTCATTATCTTTTTGTAAAAAACATAAAAAACAATCCGAACAAGAAATAATCAATCAGGAAAAAATAGAAACGGAAATAGGTGTTGTACAATCCGATACTAACGATATAGATACGCCTGTTCTCGATGAAAAGGTTGAATCGTTAAAAGAAAATATTATGGAAGCAGACCAATTTTTGAATTCCGCATTAAGTGCCTGCGGACAAAATAACTATATAGACGCAAGTGAAAGTTATCACAAGTTTTTGGAAAAATTAAATTCGTTAAACTTAAAACCGGAAGAAGTTGAATTTTTGTTAACCGATTGCGAAAATATTTTAAGAAAAATAAAAAATATTAACGGACTTGATACGAACAAAAATCATCTTAACAGGGAAGATGCACTTGAAATTTCAATGGATTACGATGAAGATATTTTGAATGCATGGATAAAAAGATACAGTGTCGGACAATCTGCTCAAAGTATAAGACTTGCACTTGAAAGAAGCGGGAAATATAAAGACATGATAGTGTCTATTTTGAGAGAATATAATTTACCGGAAGATTTGCAGTATTTACCTATTATAGAAAGTTTGTTCAATAACAATGTTGTGTCCAGAGCAAAAGCCGTGGGTATGTGGCAAATAATGGCACACAGAGGACAAGCACTCGGATTACAGATAAATTATTGGGTAGACGAAAGAAGAGATCCCGTAAAAGCTACAAGAGCGGCTGCGAAATATTTAAGAGAACTTTTTGTTTTGTTGAACGATTGGCATTTGGCATTGTCCGCATATAACAGAGGTGAATACGGGCTTATAAGAGATATGAAATTTTCCAATGCTTCATCGGTATTGGAAATGAAAGAAAGAAACGCTCTTCCCAAAGAAACACAAAATTATGTTCCTCAGTTTATTGCTTCGGTAAAAATCGCTAAAAATCCGGAAGAATACGGGTTTACAAATTTAAATTATCAGGAACCTATGGTTTTTGATACCGTCATTATAGATAAAGTTATAGATTTAAAAATTGTTGCAAAATGTGCAAATACAACTGTTGAAGTAATAAAAGAGTTAAACCCTTCAATACTTGCATGGTGCACACCGCACGGGTACAAAAATTTTGAGTTGCATTTGCCTGTAGGAACAAAAGATATTTTCTTGGAAAATATAGCAAAAGAAAAAGATTTAAATCCAAGTCCCGGATTTATAAAGTATAAAGTTAAAAAAGGTGACTACTTAGAAAAAATAGCAAGAGAGTTTAAAACTACGCCTTCGGCAATAAAAGAAGATAATCCGAAATTGAAGAAACAAAAATATTTGCAGCCGAAACAGGTTCTTGTTATAAGGCCCGGAAGAAAATATTATAGTAAGTAGGAATATATGAGAATAGTAATAAAAATAGGAACAAGTACATTAACAGATAAAACAGGGAAATTAAATATTCCCTATATAGACTCTTTTGCACAGGAAATATCCAAACTTAAAAAAGAAAAAGATATTGATATTATTTTGGTAAGTTCGGGTGCAATCGGTGCCGGGTTGGGATATTTAAATTTAACAAAAAAGCCTAAAGAGCTAAGAAAAAAGCAGGCTCTCGCTTCTATAGGACAACCGTTAATAATGCAGGCATACAGACAAGCATTTAAACCTTTAAATTTAATGGTTGCACAGATTCTTCTTACAAGATACGATTTTGATGACAGGCAAAGATACATAAATATAAGAAATTCAATAAACGAATTACTTTTAAGAAAAGATGTTATTCCCATAATAAACGAAAACGACAGTATTGCGGTTGATGAAATAAATTTCGGTGATAACGACACGTTAAGCGCGATAGTTGCGGCATCCGTTCAAGCGGATATGCTTTTTATTTTAACCGATGTTGACGGACTTTATGACGGTATACCCAAAAAATCAAAAATAATAGGAACAATAACAAAAATTACCGATGATTTGTTGGAAATAGCAAGTCCGGATTCGAGCAGCGGTAAAGGTACCGGTGGTATGAAAACAAAACTTATTGCCGCAAAAATAGCCGCAAGTTCCGGCACAACAACATTTATTACAAACGGTTCCAAACTTGATTTAATAGAAGATGCCGTTAACGGTAAAGATATAGGAACAAAAATTTTGCCCAACAAAAAACTTCAATCAAGAAAATCCTGGATAGCATTCGGGAAAAAAGCAAAAGGTTTTGTCCTTATAGATGCAAATGCAACCGTTGCAATAAGAAATAAAGAGAAAAGTCTTTTGTCTTCCGGAATAATAACGGTAGGCGGCTCTTTCAACAGAGGCGATACGATAAGTGTTGTGGTGTTAAACCCTATAGAACAAAACAATATAGAAGTCGCAAGAGGACTCTCAAATTATAACTCTATTGACTTGTTAAAAATAGCAGGTAAATCTTCCGCTGAAATAAAAAAAGAGTTTCCTAACATGATATGTGAAGAAGTAATACATAAAGATAATTTGGTTGTAATAAAATAGAAGGTACAAAATGAAATTAAAAGAAAAAGTTTATAAAAAGAATAAAATATATAACGGTAAAGCAATAAACTTTTGTAAAGATGACATTATTTTGCCTAACGGGAACAAAGCAATAAGAGAATATATCGACCATCCCGGAGCAGTGGCAATCGTTCCTTTTATAAACAAAACCGATATTATTATGGTTAAACAATACAGATATCCGGTAGACAAAATAACTTACGAAATTCCCGCGGGAAAACTCGATAAAAAAGAATCGTTACTGAAATGTGCCAAAAGAGAATTGAAAGAAGAGACCGGATATACGGCAAAGAGTATAAAAAAACTTATATCCTTTTATCCTTCAACTGCTTTTTCAAACGAAGAACTTATTATTTATACAGCAAAAGATTTGGTTTCGGGAAAGCAACATCCCGATGATGATGAATTTATAGAAAGAGTAACAGTGCCTTTCAAACAAGCTTTACGAATGATAAAACAAGGTAAAATAAAGGATGCAAAAACGGTAATAGCATTACTTTATGCAGCATCCGAAATATAGTATGGAAACAAAAGAAACATCCGTAGGTGCATTTATATATAAAATAGAAAAAGGTGAGATATTGTTCCTTTTAATTTATTCCGAAAGAAACAAAGAGTGGGGGTTCCCTAAAGGACACGTTGAATCTGATGAAACGGAACTTGAAACCGCCAAAAGAGAAATCAAAGAAGAAACGGGTATAACCGATATAGAATTTATTAATAATTTTCGTTGTATTGATACATACAAAATAAAAGGTACATTAAGCACCACAAAAAATAGGATAATTGATAAAAATGTTATATACTATTTAGCAAGTACAAGAGAAGATTTTAAATGTTCTTGCGATAACGAAATAGGGCAGGGTAAATGGTTAAATTGCAGTAAAGCAATTGAATATTTAAAACACGATAACCAAAAGAAATTATTAAAATCGGCATATATGTTTATTAAGGAGGCAAAAGATGAATCCGGTATTAAATAAGAAAACATTTCAAACCGTATCTTACGGCGATGATGTAATGACAATAAACGGTGTTATAAATAAAAGCTTTATATTGTGGCTGTTCTTGGCTGCAGGTGCTTATTTTGGGTGGACAAATGCAGCATCAATAATGAATATTTATTTTTGGTTGATAACTGCAGGTGCATTAGCTTTATGTGTCATAATATCATTTAATGTAAGAACAGCTCCATATTTTTCTCCGATATATGCTTTCGGTGAGGGGTTGGTATTAGGTGCAATAACATTGTTTGCTGAAAAGGATTATCCCGGTATAGCTGTTAATGCCATATTTTTAACGATATGTGATTTATTTTTGATGTTGGCTGCATTTAAATCGGGAAAAATAAGAGCGACAAAAAAATTTGTAAAAATTGTAGCTTTATCGACAGCTGCAATTTGTTTGGTTTATTTTTTAGATATTATATTGCTTGTGTGTCATACTCCGGGAATTGCTTTTATACATTCTTCCGGCGCTCTCGGAATACTTGTTAGTGTTTTTGTTGTAATAATCGCTTCTTTAAATTTAGTAGTGGATTTTGAATTTATACAGAACGGAGTTGAAGGTCATGCACCGAAATATATGGAATGGTACGGTGCGTTTGCACTTATGGTTACGATAGTATGGTTATACTTAGAGATATTGAGATTATTAAGTAAAGTAAGAGATTAAAAATGGCATTAGATTTATCCAAATCGGTATTTTTTATATCCGAAACAAAACCCGAGCTTTTACCGCAAAGTATATCGGAAGTTGCATTTGTAGGCAGGTCTAATGTGGGTAAAAGTTCTGTAATTAATGCCGTATGCAAAACTAAAAATTTGGCAAGAACTTCAAAAACTCCTGGAAGAACAAGAGCAATAAACATTTTTACACCGGCCAAAGGCAGATGGATAGTGGATTTGCCGGGATACGGTTTTGCAAGAGTTACCGAAGAAGAAAAAAAAGTTTGGCAAAAGATGATAGAAACATATATTACTTCAAGAAAAACGTTGAAAATGATATATATTCTTATAGATTCTTTTGTGGGACCTACCGAACTTGATTTTGTTATGATGGATTGGGTTCGGAAATTAAATATACCGTTCAAAATAGTTTCGAATAAAACCGATAAGGTCAGCAACTTGAATTTGGAAAAATTAAAAGATACAATCTGTGAGATGTGTGAAGTGGAGAGAGAAGATATATATTGTGTAAGTGCAAAAAAACAAACAGGTTTCGGAAAATTAATAAACGATATAGGAAATTTGTTGTTAAAATAAAACAGGAGGAAGTAAAATGAAAAAAGTAGTATTAAGTTTGGTTGCAGTAGTTATGTTGTGTGCAGCAGCTCAAGCAGCACAACCTATCAAGTTATCTTTGTGGGGACCTATTTGTGTTCCTAACGGAGATACAACAACAGGTTTGGAAATTGCTATCGGAACACAAACACAAGAAGTTAAAGGTGTTCAACTTGCATTGATCTATGCACAAGCAGACAAATTCACAGGTGCACAATTGGGTTTTGTAAACAACACAAACGATGGTTTGGGTGTTCAGTATGGTTGTGTTAATTTAGCACAAGAAATGAAAGGTCTTCAATTCGGTTTTGTTAACTGGACAAAAGGTAAAACAACAGGTGCACAATTAGGTTTAGTAAACTATACCGAATCAATGAAAGGTCTTCAACTCGGTTTGGTTAACATAATCAAGAACAATACACAGTTCTTGCCTGTATTTGTATTCTTCAATTTCTGCTTTGCTTAATAATAAGTGAAGAATATTATAGTAACCGTAATAGTAGGTTTTATTACGGGGTTAGTTATATCGGGAATTTTATTTGATGTAATTAAATATGTCGGAAAATCTTTCAACAGAGTGTCCGTTTCTTGGAACATTTCAAAAGCGGAAAAAGCTTACTCTAACGGAAGATTTTCCGACTCTGTTTTAATATACAAAAAAACACTACCCAAAATCGATTTTGACAACAAAACATTAATTGCAAAAACAAAAAATAATTTGGCTTTAAGTTTATACAAAAATTATCTTACAACAAACAACAACGAAGAACTGAACGAAGCATTAACTTTATTTAAAGAAGCCGAAACAATTTATATGGAAATCGGTAACAACGAACTTGCGGAACAAACCGCAAAAAATATCCTCGTTGCAACACCTCAACCATAATTATAAATTGCCGGTATTTTTGTCATTCTGAACTTGATTCAGAATCTATAAGAAATAAACATTCCTTATTTCTTCTATTTTTCCAATCTTCTAATCTTCTAAAATCGCTTTGCGATTTTCTTGACATCCTAAAAAAAATTTGGTAAATTATACTCCGTCAGTTAGAGAGTGTGGGCAGTTAGCTCAGCTAGGGAGAGCATCTCCCTTACAAGGAGGAGGTCGCAGGTTCAATCCCTGCACTGCCCATTTTCTCAATTCCTTCCAAAGAAAAAAATCAAAAAAAACAGAGAGGTTTTATATTTATGAAACACAGGCTATATTTATCAGTTTTAACGATGTCCTTGATAGTTTTTTTCGGTTCCTTTGTTGTTGCTTCGGGCAAAAAAGTAGAAAAACTTCCTGAAAAAAAAGCACCTGAATATTTTGAAATACATACTCCCGGAACAGAAGATGTTGTTGATTATGCAAAATACGGTGAGTTTAAAAATGTAGGTACAAATAAGTATAAATATGTTCCATCCGATTACAAAGGTTTGAAAGAAGCTTCCGGTGAAGGAATTTGGCCCAATCAAGAATCAGTTTTTAAAAGTCCGAGATATAAAGAATTAATGAGAGAAAAGAAACTTGAAGGAGATAAGTGGACTTATGTTAATACAAGAAATACCGAACTGAATTATTATAAATGGGCAACAGCTCAAGAAGATCCCGGTGTAAGACAGTATTATATTGCACTTGCACTTGAAAATGCCGGTAATTACGAAAGGGCAATAAAAGCGTACTATTCCATTGTAGTATTTTTTCCTAAAGCAATCGGTTACACATTTTGGAAAACTCCTTGGTATGTGGCACCCGTAGCAATAGAAAAAATAAAATATCTTACAAGAGAACATCCCGAAATAGGTTTGAAGTTGGTAGATGCTTATGTCGATGTTATAAACAGATTCGATGATGAAAAATCTAACGATGATTTTATAGCGGATCCCGGAAAACTTGTTAGAGCAACAAGTAAAGATTGGATAGTAAAACCTGTGGATTTGAAAAAAGTAGGTATCAAAAAAACCGTAGGTAAAGGTAAAGTTAAACTCGTAGAATATAATAACAAACATTATCAGTTGTTTGTTGATAATAAACCTTTCATAGTAAGGGGAATATGTTATTCTCCCAACCCGGTGGGAACATCTCCCGATAACGGAACATTGAACGCTTCAAGAGATTGGATGTTTGCCGACTATAATGACAATGCAATTATAGACGGACCTTACGAATCTTGGGTAGACGAAAACAGAAACGAAAGAAAAGACGAAAATGAGCAGGTTGTAGGTGATTTTAAACTTATGAAGGATATGGGAATAAATACATTGAGATTGTATCATTATCCCGACTTCAATAAAGAGTTGCTTATGGACGGATACAAAAATTACGGATTTATGTATATGATAGGTAACTTTTTAGGTATGTATTGTACGGATTCCGGTGCCGAATGGTTTGAAGGTACCGATTACACTAACGAAGAACAGTGCCAAAGAATGTTGGCAAGTGTTGAAAAAATGGTTAACGAATATAAAGATGAACCTTACGTTTTAATGTGGGTTTTAGGTAACGAAAACAATTACGGAACTGTAGGTGTTGTGGGTGTTGCTGCCGGTACAGGTTGTAACGTAAGAAAAGATGTTCCCGCATATTACAGATTTATAAACAGATGTGCAAAAAGAATAAAAGAGTTGGATCCGCAACAAAGACCTGTAGCAATATGTAACGGTGATACTTTGTTTATGGACCAATGTGCAAAATATGCACCGGAACTTGATATATACGGCGCAAATGCATACAGAGGTAAAGAAGGTTTTGCCACATTGTGGAAAGATGTAATGAAACTATATGAAAGGCCGGTAGTAGTTACCGAATACGGTTGCCCTGCCTTCAGTAAAATACACAATCAGATAGAAGCCGAAGAACAACAGGCAATTTATCATGAAGGAAGCATAAAAAATATTCAGGAAAATGTTGCCGGTTACGGTGTGGGAAATGCATTGGGCGGAATAATATTCGAATGGACGGATGAATGGTGGAAAGCAGGTCCTCCTCCGGAATATGATTTTAATGCTCACGATGAAACGGCACAATGGGAAGGACCTTTTATTGACGGCGGAGGATACGAAGAGTGGTTCGGGCTTGTGTCTATAGGTGACGGTAAAGATTGTCCTTTCAAAAGACAGTTAAGAAAAGCATATTATTCTATACAAAGTTTATGGAAAAAATATAAAATGTAAAATATATGATATTTAACAAAAAAATATTTACCACTTTAATAGTGTTTATTACATGCCTGTCTTTTACGGTCAATTGTTTTGCTGCCGTTAAAGTTATTAAAAATAAAGTCGGGGTGTGGAAACTTTTGGTTGACCACAAACCGTACTTTGTAAAAGGTATTGCATATTCCTGCGACAGAGTAGGTTCCAGTACTACAAACACAAATGAGTGGATGTGGGCGGATGTAAATAACAACGGAGTAATAGACGGTCCTTACGAATCCTGGGTTGATTTAAACAGAGATAATTACAGAGACAATTATGAAGATAATATCGGTGATTTTGCATTACTTAAAGCAATGGGTTGTAACACTATAAGAATTTATCACAGTGATAATATAAACAAGGAATTGTTAAGAGATTTATATTATAACTACGGCATAATGGTTATTATGGGAAACTTTTTCGGTGCATACACAAAAGGCAGCAGCGCCGCTTGGTCTTCCGGAACAAATTATTTAAATGAAACTCAAAGACAGTCAATGCTTGAAAGTGTTAAAAGAATGGTTGAAGAACATAAAGATGAGCCGTATGTGTTAATGTGGATGTTGGGAAACGAAAATGATGTTTCCGGAAATTCTTCAAACTCTACGGCAACAAATACCAATGCTTGGAAATATCCCGAAGTTTATGCAAAGTTTGTGGAAGAAGCTTGTAAACTAATAAAAAAATTAGATGATAATAAACATCCTGTAGGTGTATGTAATGCAACCACAAGGTTTGTTAAATATTATGCAAAACATACCCCAAGTATAGATGTGTTGGGTTTTAACCAATATTCCGGACCTTACGGTTTCGGTACATTGTGGAACAGAATAAAACAAGAGTTTGACAGACCCGTTCTTATTACCGAGTATGGATGCGATTCTTGGAACGAAAAAAAGAAATCAACTTGTGAAGTTTATCAGGCAAAATATCATTATGGTGCATGGAAAAATATAGAAAACAATAGTTTTTGGGGCGACGGTGTAGGCAATTCTATAGGCGGTGTGGCTTATTCTTGGGTAGACAGATGGTGGCTTGTCGGTTCACCTAAAGTACACGATACGCATTTGGGAGCTTGGTCCGGTTCAACAATAGACGGTGAGTTCAACGATGAGTGGCTTGGAATTTGTTCTCAAGGTAAAGGTAAACACAGCCCTTTCCAAAGAATATTAAAAAATGTTTATTATACTTATCAGGAAGAACTTTGGGATTGGGATCCTGCCACATATTAGTAATAAGCGAAATCATCTCACGATAAAAATTTAAAATTCTAGTTACAATTTCGTATTTTTAAAGTTTATGTACCGCTTCACTTACGTACACTGCACTTTAAAAATACTTCATTTCACTAACGAATTTTAAATTTTTCTCTTGCCTGCTACATTCATAGGTAAACTTAAAATAGAAATGGTTATAATTTAAAATATTGGAAGTCTTAGAAAGTAACCAATGACAAGAAGTCTGTCATCCCGCACTTGATGCGGGATCTCGTATTGAATAAAAATTATGAAGTAATTTTTTATAAAAAGGGGGAAGTAAAATGAAAAAGTTGTTAGTAGTAATATTGTTGGCAGTAGCAATGGTAGTACCTGTATTTGCAGCAGACCAAGGTGCTATGGAATTGGACATTAAAGCAGGTTTTAATCTTATGTCTAAAGTAGAAATTGATGATTATTATGATGATTCTAACGATGTTGATTCTGCATTTACAACAGGGGTAGATTTTTTTTATTATGTAATGCCACAGTTAGCAATCGGTGCAGGTGTAGAGTATGTTTTTAATTCCAAAGTAAAAGATACACCTGTAAAAGCTGGTTGGACAAATCTTTATGCACAGGCAAAATATATGTTCGATTTAGGTGATGATTTGTTTAACAATATTTATCCTTTGATTCAAGTTGGTTATGGTATTATGAGAACAGATCCTGATACCCATGAAGATTCAAACGGATTGTATTGGGCAATCGGTGCAGGAACAACAATAAAAGAAAATTTTGTTTTTGAAATTCTTTATTCAAACAGCAATGCATCTATAAAAGTAAATCCTACTGTTGCACTTGATTTAAAATATTCAACATTACAATTGAAAGTAGGTTATAAATTTTCTTTTTAATAAGCTAACTTTAATATAAAAAACAGAAAAATTTTAGTTGCAACTTCAAATTTCCGAGCCTTATGTACCGTTTCACTTGTGTACACTGCGGCTCGGAAAATTTTTTGTTTCACTTACAAATATTTCTGTTTTTTCTAATGTTCTTAAATTCTAATAATAATCTTAAATAATAAAAAATTAATTCTTCCGAAATTATAAATTGTAAATTATAAATTATAAATTGCCGTTCTGCCGTTTCCATCCCTTCCATACCTCTATCCTTCCGTTTCTCAAATTATTGTTTAAACTTAAATAGTAAAAATGGTATAATAATTAGATATGAAAAATGATAAAGAACAATTTATCAATAAGGTTATTGAACTTGCACAAAAAAATGTTTTGGCGGGTAAAGGCGGGCCGTTTGCCGCAATAGTAGTAAAAGATAACAAAATTATAAGTTACGGATATAATCAGGTAACATCAAAAAAAGATCCTACTTTGCATGCCGAAATTGATGCTATAAGAAAAGCGGCAAAAAAGTTAAAAACTTTTGATTTGTCCGGATGTGAAATCTTTTCATCATGTTATCCTTGCCCTATGTGTTTTTCGGCTATATATTGGGCAAATATAAAAAAAGTTTATTATTCCGCAGCAAAAGAAGTTGCGACAAAATACGGATTTAAAGACGGTAAAATCTATAATGAACTTAAAAATAAAATAAAGTCGGTAAATTTTATGGAAATAAAAACAAAAGGTTCTAATTTGCCTTTTACGGAATGGAAAAATAAAAAAGATAAAATAAAATATTGATATGAAAAAAATATTAAAGATACTTATTGCTCCGTTGGGAATTATCATATTTGTTGTTGCCATAATGTTGTTAAGTAATGAAATGAAAAGTTACAGCTATCAACAAATACTTGAAACCTTAAGAGCAATACCTTCCTTTAAAATAGTCTGTGCTTTAATATTGGCATTATCCTATTATTTGATTTTGGGCGGTTATGATGTTGTTGCTTTTAAGTTTATAAATGTTCCGTTAAAGTTTAAAAATGTGGTATTCACATGTTTTATAAGTAATGCTTTGGGAAACAATACCGGCTATTCAATGCTTTTCGGCGGCTCGATAAGATACAGGCTTTACTCCTTATACAATGTTTCAATGTTGAATGTTACAAAAGTGTTGTTCTTCTCTTCGGCAACAATATGGTTCGGGTTACTTATTATCGGCGGAATAGTTTTTACTTTCTTTCCTGTGGAATTTACCGACAGTAAATTCATTTTTCATTCATCGTTTCCTTTGGGAGTTTTGTTTTTAACATTAGTTACTTCATACACGTTGTTAAGTTTATTTAAATCGAAACCGATAAAAATTTTTAATAAATGGACAATAACTTTTCCTAACATAAAAATTACTTTGTGGCAGATGTTGCTTGCTACAGCCGATTGGGTTATAGCATCTTGTACATTGTTTGTTTTGCTCCCTCCCGGAGAAATTCCTTACATAACATTGTTGCAGATATTTTTGGTTGCACAAATGCTCGGTATATTAAGTCAGGTTCCGGGAGGTATGGGTGTATTTGAAACGGCTATAGTTATGATGTTGCCGGAAGCTACACAGAGTTCTTATGTTATGGGAGCACTTCTTGCATACAGAGCTATATTTTATTTCTTCCCGTTGGGAGTTGCTTTGTTACTTCTCGCAAGCCACGAATTTTTCAGAGCAAAAAGAAGATTCAAAGTTCTTGCAAGATTTTACGGCGGAAGAATGGCATCTCTTGTGCCTCAGGCACTGTCAGTAAGTATTTTTATCGGCGGTGCATTTATATTGTTTTCCGGAGTAACGGATGTATCTTCATCTATAATTCACAGATTGGATAATTATATTTCTCCCGTAATACTCGACTCTCTGCATTTTGCTATAAGTGTTATAGGTATAATGCTTTTATTTATTTCAAGAGGTATTGTGTTAAGAATAAAAAGAGCATACACCATGGCTGTTGTTTTGTTATCTTTATTGGTCCCGTTGGCTTTAATTAACGGATACGGATACGAAAAAATGGTATTTCTGCTTATACTTCTTTCTCTTATAATTCCGGCAAAAAAATATTTTTACAGAAATTTAAGTTTGATAGCGGTTAAAATGAACACATTGTGGTTATCTTTTATATCGGCAGTGTTTATTGCGTCAACATGGTTATGCTTTTTTGTATATAGACCGGACTTTTATTCTTGGAATAAATTTATAACCGTTATATTCGGTGCAAGCGATGCCGGAAGAGCATTGAGAATTTGTATAGGTATGATTGTTACCATTGCCATAATAGTAATATCCGAAATGTGGAAAAGATACAGATATAAACAGTCTAATATAGATTTAAATAATATTAAAAAAATATCCGCTTCTTCGAATTTCGTATATGCAAATTATGCTTTTGAAAACAGAAACCTTTTTGATATGAATACAAGTTCTTTTATGATGTATTCGCAAATAAACAATAATGCAATAGTCTTCGGTGATCCCGTAGGAGATAATAAGTCGGGTAAAGAATTAATTTGGGATTTTAAAGAAATGACCGATTCGAAAAGCATAATTCCTACATTTGTTTATTTAGGTTATAAAAATCTAAAAATTTATGATGATATCGGTCTTGATATTGCATCGTTCGGTGTTGATGCAAATGTTTCTTTAAAATATTTTTCAAAAGATGATAAAAAACTTGAAGATATAAAAAATTATTGTGATAAACTTAATAGTAACGGATATACCTTTGAAATAGCGGACAGAGAACAATTTTTAGAAAATAAAAAATATATAGGTTTTATAGATTATCAGTGGGAAAAAGATTTCGGTAATGTTAAAAACAAAATGTTTGATGTTTCCGTAAATGCGGCAAACAAGTATGTAATTATAAAAAAAGATAAGTTTATTTCGGGTTATGCATACCTTTTACTTTCAAATAACAAATATGAAGCATTTGTTTCCAATGTAAGATACACAACGGATTGTGATGAAAAAATTGTTCAGTATATTTTATTTAATTGCGTAAACTGGGCAAAAGAAAACGAATATAAATGGTTTAATTTAGGATTAACACCGAGTGATGAAGTAATGATAGATGACGAATTTAATTCAAAAGCAAAAATATTTGTTTTTGCGGAACATTTTAAGTATGACATGAATGCTTTGAAAGAATTTAAATCTAAATTTGATCCCGTATGGAAGAAAAAATATGTTGCTTTCTATACGGGTAAACAGATGATAAATTTCTTAAGAGATTTTTTGTATGTTTATTCGTAATTTATATATTAAAATATTTATTAAAAAGTAGTATAATAAAAAACTAATAAAATTCATAAGGAGTTTTGTCATGGCACAAAAATGTAGTGTTTCGGAATTGCATCAGGAAAGATTAAATTTTAAACCTGTTTTACCGTCGGTATTAAAAAAAGGTGTAGCAAATGTAAAACCGGTATTAGGTAAAGCAACAAAATCGGTAGCTGATTTCGCTAAAATAAAAGCTATTTTCGAAAAAACTTACGGTATGCCCGTTGTAAGTTTTCAAGCAGGTAAAAATGCGGTTGTAGCAAAGAAAGCTATAAAAGTAGGAGTAGTTCTTTCGGGCGGACAAGCTCCCGGCGGACATAATGTTATTTATGGTTTATTGGATGGTTTAAAATCCGCAAACAAGAAAAATAAATTGGTGGGATTCTTGGGCGGACCTTCCGGAATATTAGATAACAAAACAATGGAAATAAACGATAAAGTTATCGCAAATTATAAAAATACCGGCGGATTCGATATGATTCAGTCCGGCAGAACAAAAATCGAAACACCGGAACAATTCGCGCAAGCCAAAGCAACAATATTGAAAAATAAAATGGACGCTTTGGTATTTATCGGCGGTGATGATTCAAACACAAATGCGGCACTTCTTGCGGAATATTTGAAAAAAGAAAATGCTAACGTTTGTGTTATAGGTGTTCCGAAAACCATAGACGGCGACTTGAAAAACGAACATATCGAAGCTTCTTTCGGTTTCGATACTGCAACAAAAATTTATGCCGAACTTGTAGGAAATATTGAAAGAGATGTTAACTCGGCAAGAAAATATTGGCACTTTATAAGACTTATGGGCAGAAGTGCTTCTCATATTACTTTGGAAGTCGGTTTTAAAGTTCAACCTAACGTAGTTTTAATAGGTGAAGAAGTGTTAGCCAAGAAAATGACACTTAAACAAATAGTAGACAATTTAGCCGATTTGGTAGTTAAAAGATCCAAACTCGGTAAAAATTACGGAGTAGTTTTGGTTCCGGAAGGATTGATTGAGTTTATTCCTGAAATGAAAGCTCTTATTGCCGAACTTAACGATTTATTGGCGGAAAACGAAGATAAAGTTGCCAAGTTGAATACGGTTGATGAAAAAATAAAATTCATTTCATCAAAATTACCTAAAAACTTATCGGCACTTTTGTTGTCTTTACCGAAAAACATTGCTGCTCAATTGATGTTGGACAGAGATCCTCACGGTAATGTTCAAGTTTCTTTAATCGAAACCGAAAAGTTGCTTATTGAAATGGTTTCAAAAAAATTGAAAGATTTGAAAAAAGCGGGAAAATATAACGGAAAATTCTCTACAATCAACCATTTCTTCGGATATGAAGGAAGATGCGGAGTTCCTTCAAACTTTGATGCAAACTATACATATGCTTTAGGTTACAATGCGGCAGCATTGGTATTGAACAATATGTCAGGTTATTTGTCATCGGTTAAAAACCTTGTTAAAAAATCTTCCGAATGGAAATGCGGAGGAATACCTTTAACAATGATGATGAACATAGAAAGAAGAAAAGGTAAAGAAAAACCCGTTATACAGAAAGCTTTGGTAAAACTTAACGGTGCACCGTTTAAAGCTTTTGCTAAAGTCAGACAAGATTGGGCAATGAACGACAGATATATGTTCCCGGGCCCTATCCAATTCTTCGGTCCTGCTTCGGTAACGGATATTACGACAAAAACATTGCAGTATGAACAGAAGAAAAAATAGTTTTTAAATGCAAAAAAGCAACCATTTCTATCGGTAATTCGGTAGAAATGGTTGTTTATATTTAAAGGGTTAAAAATGATAAAGCAATTTATAAAAAGAATTATTACGCTAAATATAATATTTGCTCTTATAATGACGATTTACAGAATAATATTTACATTTTATTATTCTGATTGGGCTGAATTATCACAATATTTCGGTGATTTAGTCCAAGCATTTGTTTTGGGTGTAAGATACGATTGTGCCGTTCTTGCATATATAAATTCTTTAGTAACATTGTTTTTTATATTGTTTTGGTTTATAGGCAGTCAAAAACTTTTTGTAAAGTTTGTTAAAAGTTTAAAATATTATTACACAATATTTTTCGGTTGTATCGTAACTTTGCTTTGCATAGATTTCGGGTTTTATTCTTATTTTCAAAACCATATGAACATTTTAATGTTCGGTGTTTTTGAAGATGACACAAAAGCTTTATTTTCAACAATAGCGGAAAATTATCCCGTTGTTTGGGTAGGTATAGGTTTTATACTAATTTTTGTGTTTGTGTATGTTTTAACCAAACTTGTACTGGAAAAAAAAGTTATCGGTTATTACATTGAAAAAACAAAGATTCATATAAAAATTATACTTGCACTTGTTTTATTATGTGCCAATTTTATAATAGCAAGGGGTTCGTTCGGTCTTTTCCCGTTAGGTGTAGATAATGCGGAAATATCAACAAATACATTTATAAATAAAGTTGCCATAAACGGCATATACACTTTGCAAGCCGCAATAGAAGCAAGATCTAAACAAAAAGACAGAGATTATATTGCAAAAATGGGTTACTCTAAAGATAATATGGCAAAAACTTTTGCCGATTTTTTAAATGTTGATGTTTCTTCCATAGATAAACAAGAACCTGAAAATTCTTTAAAGAGAACAACAAAGTACAATAAAAATATAGAAGAAATAAAACCTAATGTTGTATTTATAATGATGGAAGCATTGGGTACCGATTTAATGCATTATAACAGTGAAAGTTTTAATGTGTTGGGCGAATTCAAAAAACATTTGGATGAAGATATTGTATTTTATAAGTTTTTACCTGCGAACATGGGAACGATAGGCTCTTTGGAATCTGCAATGACAAACATTGCAAGATTACCGTTATCACAGTTCTTATGCCAATCTAAATATGCATATAACAAATATTTTTATACGGGACCTGTGCCTTATAAAAATAAAGGATACGAAACAATATTTATGTATGGCGGAAATGCAGGTTGGAGAAATTGTACCGCATATATGCCCAATGTAGGTTTTGATAAAGTTATAGGTGAAGGTTCGATGCCGAAGGAATACGAAAGAAATCAGTGGGGTGTTTACGATGAATATTTGTTTGATTATATACTTAAAACATTAGGAGAAAACGATAACAGCAAATTTGTTTATATTATGACAACATCAAACCATCCGCCGTATTCGTTACCGAGCAATTATAAACAACCGTACCCGTTGGAAATAAACGAAGAACTGAAAAAAGATATTACGGGGGACAAAACTCTTTCGAAAATGAGATTTGCAACTTATCAATATTCTTGTCAAAAAGTAGGCGAATTTTTAACAAAATTAAAAAATTCAAAGTTTGCCGATAACACAATTGTTGCAATAACCGGTGACCACAATTTTTGGAATACTTTCAGTTATTCCGTAGAAAGAAAATTAGATGAAATGAGTGTACCTTTTTATCTTTACATACCTAAAAAATTAAGACCTGATAGTAAAGCAGATACCGATAACATTGTAGGCTCGCATACCGATATTTTGCCTACACTTTACAATTTATCGCTGTCAAATACTGACTATTGGGCTACCGGAACGGATTTGTTGTCCGATGAAGCGGAACAAAATATTGCTTCAAATTGTTTAGGTTCCATAATGACAAAGGATAATTTTGTTATTTACGATTTTGCCTCCGGTAAAGAAAAATATTATACATGGAACAAAGAAAAACCGAGAGAAATAGTTCCTGCGGAACAAAACGAGGAACATAAAAATATGGTTAAGCATTACAAATCAAGTGTTGCTATTGCATACTATATGTTGCAAAAACCTGAAAAGGAGACAGAAAAATGAAAATTTTAGTTACCGGCGGTGCGGGATTTATAGGCTCAAACATTGTTGATGCCTTGATAGAAAAAAAACATAAAGTTGTAATTGTGGATAATCTTGCTACGGGAAACATAAAAAACGTGAACAAGAAAGCGAAATTTTATAAAGTTTCCGTATGTGACAAGAAAAAAATAGACGAAATATTTAAAAAAGAAAAAATAGATATTGTTATACATCACGCGGCACAACTCGATGTAAGAAAATCCGTTGCGGATCCTTGTTTTGATGCCGATGTAAACATAAAAGGGACGCTAAATGTTTTGGAAGCATGCAAAAATACAAAAGTTAAAAAAATAATATTTGCGTCTTCGGGCGGAACAATTTACGGTGAATGCGGCTCAAAAGCTCCCGATGAAAAAGCTTTTGCCAACCCTTTATCACCATACGGAGTGGCAAAGCTTTCCGTAGAACATTATATAAAAGCATACAGTACTTTATACGGTTTAAAATATACCGTATTAAGATATGCAAATGTTTACGGACCGAGACAAGATGCTAACGGTGAAGCCGGTGTTGTTGCCATATTTATAGGAAAAATGGAACAGAACAAAGATATATTTATTTTCGGTGACGGTAAACAGTTAAGAGATTATGTTTATGTTAAAGATGTCGTTTCGGCAAATATAAAATCTTTAACGAAAGGTAATAACGAAGTTATAAATATAGGTACAAACAAAACAACATCCGTAACAAAATTGGCTGCCGAGTTGTCTAAAATTATAGGTTATAAGAAAAAACCGGTATTTAAACCTAAAAGAAACGGGGAACTGTTTAAAAGTTTCTTAAATATTTCCAAAGCTAAAAAAGTGTTGGGGTGGCAACCTAAAGTGGGTATTATAGAAGGTTTAAAAAATACGGTAGAATATTTTAAAAATACAAAATAAACAGGAGCAAAATTATGAGAAAAAAAACTGTTTTAACTTTTATAGTTATGTTAGGTTTATCTTTTTATTGTATAAGTAATGTGCAAGCAAGAGATAAATTTTCAAACGAACCTATGGTGGAAGAACAAACATTACAAGAGTTGTGTGAGTTTGCTTCTTTTTCCGAAGTAAAAGATGCAATTATTGCGGGTGAAAATGTAAACGGTCAAGATGCGGACGGAAGAACAGCTTTAATGGCAGCTTGCCAAGGAAATTCCAGTGTTGAAATGATGCAGTTGTTATTATCTTACGGCGCAAAAGTAAATTTGACCGATAATGCGGGAAAAACAGCATTTATGTATGCCGCTCAATATGATACTTACGAAAAAGTTTTCATGGAACTTTTAAAAGCCGGTGCGCTCGTCAATGTTAAAGCGAACGACGGAACTACGGCTTTAATGTTGGCATGTGAAAATAATAAACCGGAAATAGTATCATTAATTATAAGTGCCGGTGCGGATGTAAATGCAAAAGATTATGACGGTTATAAAGCTGTCGATTATGCAAAGAACAATAAACAGTATGCCGAAGAAATAAAAGATATTCTTAATAAGAAAAAGTAATGGATAATGAACAATTATCTGTAATTTCTCTTAATACAATTGCGGATTTAGTTCCTAAAAAGTTTATATCTTTAGCAGATTATTTCGGCGGTGCGAATAATATTATAAATGCCGATATAAAAGAACTTGAATCCTTAGGTTTGTCGAACAAAGTTGCAAAATCAATAAAGAGTTTGGCAAACTTCGAAGTTGCAACCAAAGAGCTTACTTTAGCCGAAAAAAATAATATAAAAGTATTAACATACTTGGATGAAGAGTATCCTTATCAGCTGAAAAATATATGTGATTATCCGCCCGTTATATATGTAAAAGGTAACTTTGATAAAAACGATAACCTTTCCGTTTCGGTAGTAGGTTCAAGAAGACCTACAAATTACGGCTTGATGGTAACGGAAAAATTCTGTAAATATTTCGCACAAAATTCAATAACAACAATATCCGGCTTGGCAGGCGGTATAGATACGCAGGCTCACAGTTCTACCATTAAAAATTCGGGTAGAACCATTGCCGTTTTAGGTAACGGTCTGTTGGAATGTTATCCTTCCGAAAACAGAAAACTTCAAAATGAAATCGGTGAAAAAGGTGTTGTTATAAGCGAATTTCCTTTAACAAGGAAAGCATTGCCTATGAATTTCCCGAGAAGAAACAGAATAGTTGCCGCACTGTCACTTGCAACAATAGTAATAGAGGCAGCGGAAAAAAGCGGTTCCTTAATAACCGCAAACCTTGCTTGTGATTACGGTAAAGATGTTTTTGCCGTTCCAGGCCCTGTATTTTCAAAATATTCGCAGGGACCTAACAGCTTAATAAAGCAAGGTGCATTTGTTGCTTTAAGTCCGGAAGATGTCAGCGAACAGGTTCCTTTATTGAGTGATTGGGTAAGAAAAAATATAAAGAAAAAGAAAAAGGAAATTGTAAAAAATTTGCCTTTAATTTCACAAAGTAGTATAAATATTCTAAAAATGATACAATCTTCTGCCACCGGAATGTCTTTGGATGAAATAAGTTTGAAGGCAAATGTTAATGTTTCGGAAGTTTCTGCGATTTTGTTGGACTTGGAACTTAACGGTTTAATAAAAGCTATGCCGGGACAGATATACATAAGAAACACATAAACGACAATTGATAATGTACAATTTACAATGTCCAATGTCGGTAAAAATTACGGAGTAATTTTTGTTGAACAAATTGTTTTTGCATTGCAAAAACACATTAATTATAAATTGTAAATTATAAATTAAAAAATACGAAGTATTTTTATATGAGGTAAAGATGAAAAGTTTAGTAATAGTGGAATCTCCTGCAAAATCAAAAACAATATCCAAAATGTTGGGTAGCGATTATATAGTAAAAAGTTCGTTCGGACATATCAGAGATTTGCCCGAAAAAGAAATAGGTGTAGATATAGAAAAGAATTTTAAACCTACATATGTCGCAATGCCGAAATCCAAGAAAATAATAGCCGATTTGAAAAAGGCAGTTTCGGAAGTGGGGCATGTTTATCTTGCAACCGATTTGGATAGAGAAGGAGAAGCTATTGCCTGGCATTTAAAAGAATTGTTAAAACTTTCGGATGATACTACAGATAGAATCACGTTCCACGAAATAACGGAATCTGCAATAAAAGAAGCCGTAAAAAATCCCAGAAAGTTGGATATGGCTTTGGTTGACAGTCAACAGGCAAGAAGAATTTTGGACAGACTTGTAGGTTATAAACTTTCACCCATATTATGGAAAAAAGTTAGAAAAGGTTTATCGGCGGGTAGAGTTCAGTCTGTTGCCGTTATGATGATATGCGACAGAGAAGAAGAAATAGAAAAGTTTGTTCCCGTGGAATATTGGTCAATAGAGGCAGAACTTCAAAAAGATAATGATATTTCTTTTACCGCAAACCTTATTTCCAAAGACGGTAAAAAATTCGAAAAGCTTGAAATACAAAATAAAGAACAGGCAGATAATATATTAAAAGAACTTGAAAGTGCACAATACAAAGTTGCTTCGGTGGAAAAGAAGGAAAGAAAAAGAAGTCCGTATCCTCCTTATACAACATCTACAATGCAACAGGATGTTTCAAGAAGAATAGGCTTTTCTTCTTCGAAAACAATGTCTGTTGCACAAAAATTGTATGAAGGTATCGCAATAGGAAATCAAGGGGTTGTCGGTCTTATAACATATATGAGAACTGACTCTTTAAATATTGCTTCAATTGCACAAAAAGAAGCATTAAATTTTATAGAAACAAGTTACGGTAAAGGTTTTGTTCCTTCAAAACCGAGATTTTATAAAACAAAATCTAAAGGTGCTCAGGAAGCTCACGAAGCTATAAGGCCTACATCGGTTAAAAGAACGCCCGAAATGATGAAACCGTATCTTACGGCAGATGAATATAAACTTTATAAAGCAATTTGGAACAGATTCGTTGCAAGCCAAATGGCAGATGCGGTATACGATACCGTTACAATAGATATACAAGCAAACAATTATATGTTCAGAGCAACCGGTTCAACATTAAAGTTTGACGGTTTTATGAAAGTTTATTCCATACAAGATGAAGATACAAAAGAACCTAAGTTGCCGGTATTATCCGAAAACGATATATTAAATTTAATAAAAATCGTTCCGGAACAACATTTTACCGAACCGCCGGCAAGATACAACGAAGCAAGTTTGATTAAAACATTGGAAGAATATGGCATAGGCAGACCTTCTACATATGCACCTACAATAAAAACTATTTTGGACAGAATGTATGTCAGACTTGAAAATAAAAAGTTTTATCCTACGGATTTGGGAATAGTAGTAAATAAATTTTTAAAAGAAAACTTTAAAGATGTTATAAATTATAAGTTTACTGCAGATATAGAAGAAGAGTTTGATGATATAGCAGAAAACAAACTTAAATGGCAGGATGTATTAAAGAAATTTTATACACCTTTCGAAAGTCACTTAACAAAAGCCGAAAGTGCAACAAGACAAAAAATCGCTCCTAAAGCTACAAACGAAGTTTGCCCGAAATGCGGTAAACCTATGGTTATAAGAGAAAGCAGAAGAGGACCGTTTATGGCTTGTTCGGGTTATCCCGAATGTAAAACAACTTTTTCCGTAGATAAAGACGGTAACAAAATTTCCAACGAACCGGAAAAAACGGAAGAAAAGTGTCCTAAATGCGGCGGAATAATGTTAAAGAAAATGGGTTTCAGAGGTCCGTATCTCGCTTGCGAACATTATCCGGAATGTAAAACTACATATTCTTTAGATAAAAACGGTAACAAAGTTATAAAACCGGAACCTGAGAAAACAGATATAAAGTGCGAAAAGTGCGGAAGTCCCATGCTTAAAAGAATAGGTAAAAGAGGGCCTTTCTTAACTTGTTCGGCTTTCCCGAAATGCAGAAACCTGCAATGGGTAAAAACCGATTCCGAAGGTAACATAATAATAGAAAAAAAAGAAAAAGCTGCCGAAAAGAAAACAAAAACCAAAACCAAAAAAACAAAGAAATAGTCAAATAAAGTATATAAAGGCAGAAAGGATTTACTCCTTTCTGTCTTTTTTTTGTATAATTATCCGTATGGAACAAACAGACCAAATAAAAGAAATAGAACAATTCATTCAGTATCTAACGGCAGAACGAAATTATTCGGCAAACACCGCAAAAGCTTATAGTGTAGATATGTATGAGTTTGCCGATTTCGTTAAAAAGAACAAAAATATCGATTTGGTTAAATGTGACAAAAACATAATAAGAGATTATCTTGCCGGTTTATATAATAAAAACTTAAAAAAATCGTCTATTATAAGAAAGCTTGCGGTACTGAAATCTTTTTATAAGTTTTTGGTTATTACATCTGTTATAGAAGTTAATCCCACTGTATCTATGGCAACACCTAAAAAAGATAAAAGAATTCCGGTATTTATTACCGAACAGGAAATATCAAATTTGTTCGATTTGCCCGATATTGATTTAAGAGACAGAGCAATGATAGAATTGTTATATTCTTCCGGTATAAGAATAGAAGAACTTGTAAGCAGAAACTTAAAAGATATAGATTTATTATCGGGAACATTAAAAGTGTTCGGTAAAGGTTCTGCCGAAAGAATTGTTCCCGTAGGTGATAAATGTTTGGTTGCCATAAAAAATTATATTGATCAAAGAAGAGCTGACGGACTGGACTGTTCCATAAATTCGCCTATGTTTTTAAATGTGTACGGTAAAAGGATAACTTCAAGAGGTGCAAGGAAGGTTTTACATAACTGGTTTATTAAAGCGGGAATTGTAAAAAAAGTTTCACCGCACACATTAAGACACACTTTTGCCACACATCTTTTAGATCACGGTTGCGATATAAGAAGTGTTCAACAAATGTTGGGACACAAGAATTTGTCCACTACACAAATTTATACGCATGTAACATTGGAAAGTTTAAGAAAAGTTTACAATAGTGCACATCCGAGGGTAAAATAGAAAATGAATATTACATTGGAAAAAATAAAAGCTTTAATGGATGATACGGGTTGTGAAGAATCGGAAGCAAAAACCGCATTGGAACTTGCCGAAGGAAATTTTTATAAAGCAATTTCTTATGTAGGTGCAATGCTTAAATATATTACCGCATATAAAGCCAAAGTAATTTTAAAGAACGATAATATTTTCGGGCTTATTCACATAATAACAAACAATAAAAATCTCGACTTGTTAAGATTCAGTGTCGTTATGACATTTAATCCTATAGTCTACGAACAAAATGTGGATGTAGATTGGTTTTCTTTTGAAAAACAAATATATTCATATCGTTGGGTGGAAGGTGTTATAGAAAACTATACAAAAACAATAGATAAAAATCTTAAAGAATACGTTAATTCAAATTTAAAAAGTAACAAAATTATAAGTTGTAAAGATATGAAAATGGTACTGGAATCTTATTTTGCCGAAAATAATGTTCAAATAGAAATTGTTGCCGAAGAATTAACTTTAAGAGATTTTAAAAAATTACCGAAATATTTTCCGGACAATATTCCAAAAGAAACAATGCCTTCCGAATACTCATCGGTAATAGAACTTGAAGCGATTATTTTTGAAGATTCTTTAGGTAAAAAAGTGGAAAATTTGGCTTTAGGCGATAAAGTTCTCGCAAAAATAATAGATACAAGAGACATCGCTCATTACATAGGACATCTGATCGGTGCAAAAAAAGAACAGGCAATGATTCCTATACCCGCGGAAGTTCAATCCGTTGAAGAAATCGGTAACGAATATATTGTATGTTTAAAATATTCCGATTTGATTTTCGGAATATCTCATGTTGAAAGAGGCAGAACTTTAAAAGTTTTGGAAACGAAAGATACTACAACTTGGCAAACAAGGTTTTTGCCTTATTTATCGAACGAGATTGAAAAAGATAAAATATAAAATGTGCCGAGGACGAGATTTGAACTCGCACAGTCTTGCGACTACAGGCTTCTGAGACCTGTGTGTCTGCCGTTCCACCACCTCGGCAAGAGGTTAAGAAAAATATATCATTTTGTAGAAATTTTAACAAGGAATTTATAATGAACAAACAAGAACAAGCGAACAAATTTTTTAAGTTGGTAGATATCTTGGAACAGTTAAGAGGGGAACACGGGTGCCCTTGGGACAAAAAACAAACTCATAAAACTTTAATGAAATATTTGTTCGAAGAGTCCAACGAATATAACGAGGCGGTAGAAAAAGAAGATTATAATAACATGAAAGAAGAGTTGGGTGATGTTTTGTTGCAGGTGATTTTTCATGCACAAATAGCAAAAGAAAATAATAAGTTTGATATATACGATGTTTTAGATACAATAAACGAAAAGATGATAAGAAGACACCCGCATGTGTTCGGCAATTCAAAAGCAACAACCGAAGAAGAAATAAGAAAAGAGTGGGAAAAAATCAAAGCCGAAGAGAAGAAACAGAAGGATAGAGGGATAGAAGGATAGAAGGATAGAAAATTCCAAATTTGAAATTATTGACAATAATTGTTCATATAAATATAATAGTTGTATGTGTAAATAATAAAAATTAAGAAAAAAAATTATAAACGGGGGAAGTAAATGAAAAAAATTTTAGTAGCAATGTTTTTGGCAGTAGCCATGGTAGCACCTGCATTTGCAGTAATGGAATTAGATATAAAGGCAGGATACATAATTGAACCTACAGTAACGGAAACAGGACCAAACGAATATAAATGCACTTATTCACAAGATCCGTCATATTCTGTCGGAGCAGATTTGTATTTTTATGTATTGGATAATCTCGGTATAGGTGTAGGCGGAAGTTATATTTTTGATACTGATTTTGATGGAAAAAAATGGAAAGGAATTGTTGAAGATGTAAAATCCGGATCAACAAATATATATGCTGCCGTAAAACCTATATTGGCAGAAAACGGAATGGTAGATAAAGTTTATTTGTTAGGTCAAATAGGTATGGGTATTACAAAATTCAGTTCCGATTATAAAGATTATGATTTTTCAGAAAACGGTTTATATTGGGGAGCAGGACTCGGTATAGAAAAAGCTAATATAATTGTTGAACTTTTGTATTCCGTAAACTATTGGGAACATAACGACGACTCTGCTTGGAATGAAGGTTGGTCTTATACAACAAGAAGAATAGCAGTTAATTTAGGTTACAGATTTGGTTTCTAATAAACAAGTTAGGTTATAAAATTGTAAGGTTATAGGGTTATGAGTTCAATGATAAAGCAACTGGTAACCTTATAACCTGAATTTTTTTTAATTTGGAAGAGGTAAAAATAATGAAAAAAAGTTTGTTTTCAGCATTGCTTACATTTGCACTTGTAGTACCTGTGTTTGCAGCAGAGCAGGGAACGATGGAGGCCGGTGTAAAAGCAGGCATTCCTCTTGCACAACAAACAACATTGGATGGCGATGGTTCTGCTGATTACGATATGAAAACAACAATGTCTGTCGGTGCTGACTTTTTCTATTATGTTGATTACAATATCGCTGTAGGTGTCGGAGCAGAACATATTTTCAACAGTAAACTGAAATATGCACCAGGTGAACCAAAAGATAAAATCGGATATACCAACATTTATTTTCAAGTAAAATATAACTTTGATTTTGATGATGACGGTTATAATAATATTTATCCTATATTCCAATTAGGTTACGGTATATTACATGCCGATTGGGATCTTAGAAATGACCTCCAAGTGCAAGTGTGGAAAATTATAACGGTGTATATTGGGGAATCGGTGTGGGAACGACAATCGCAAGATATTTTATAATGGAATTGATATACAGTTTTAACTACGGAAGTGCGGAATTTTCAGGTTATGAACCTGATTTTGAATATGATGTGTCAACTTACAGATTTAAACTTAATGTAGGTTTCAAATTTGATTTCTATTAAGATTTAACTAAGTTACATTAATACAAAAAAACAGAAATATTTTAGTTACAACTTCAAATTTCCGAGCCTCATGTACCGTTTCACTTACGTACACTACGGCTCGGAAATTTTTTGTTTCACTTACAAATATCTCCGTTTTTTTTCTGTCCTTATATTCTATTGGTAACCATAGTTTGTCTAAATTCAAAATATTTAGTCGGTTTAAAATTTATAGTTTTTAAGTCGTTTTTTCCTGTCCTTACATTCTATTGGTGAAACTGCAAAAGAGGTGTGTCATTCCGGACTTGATGCGGGATCTCACCGTTGCCGTTGTTGACTTTCAAAGGATTAAAGATTTTAAATTATAACGAAGTATTTGGTGAATGAAGTGTACATAAATGGAAGCGATAGCATATGGTACATAAGGGAGACAAATGCGAAATTATAAGCGAAAAATAAAACTCGCTTAGCTGCTTACATTTTTTTTGATTTTATATATAAAAAAATGATATCATAACTGGATAAATTTATACTGTAACAAAGGATAAAAAAATGGCAGAAAATCAAGAACAAAAAAACGAAACTTCACAAGCTACTATAGATACAATAATAGCACAAAGAAAAAATAAAGCAGATACGATGAGAGCTGCAAAAATAGATCCGTATCCCGCAAGAATAAAAATAGACAATAAAATTGCTCAAGTCAGAGAAAAATACGATTCTTTACAAAAAGAAGAAATGTCTAAAGACCAGGTTACCGTTGCGGGCAGAATGATGTCCAGAAGAGATATGGGTAAAGCTTCTTTTATAGATATTGCCGACGGTACCGGAAGAATACAGGTTTATGTCAGAAAAGATCAAATCGGGGAACAGGATTTTAAAATATTTAAAGAAATGTCGGACTTATCCGACTTTGTTTTAATAACAGGTGTTCCTTTCAGAACAAGAACAGGGGAACTCAGTTTAAAAGCAGACAAATTTTCTATAGCAACGAAAGCTTTCAGACCGTTACCGGAAAAGTGGCACGGTTTAAAAGATACCGAAACGAGATACAGACAAAGATATTTGGATTTGATTGCAAACCCCGACGTAAAAGAAGTATTTAAGAAAAGAAGTACTATAATTTCTTCCATAAGAAAAAAACTTGAAGAGTTAGGTTTTATCGAAGTTGAAACTCCTATATTACAAACTCTTGCAGGCGGAGCAAACGCAAAACCTTTTATTACTCACCACAATGCACTCGATATGGATTTGTATATGAGAATCGCTCCCGAACTTTTCTTAAAAAGATTGGTTGTCGGCGGAATAGAAAGAGTATTTGAAATCGGCAGAAATTTCAGAAACGAAGGTATCGACAGAAACCATAATCCCGAATTTACAATGATGGAACTTTATCAGGCTTATGCCGACTATAACGATATGATGGACTTAACCGAAGTGTTAATAAAAAACGCGGCGGCTTCCATAGGTGCAACGGATTTAAATCTTAATTTCAGAAGAGCGAAACTTTTTGATTTAATAAAAGAATATACAAATCTTGATTTGCTCCAATATGTCGGAACAGGCAAAATGTATGAACAGGTAAAACATTTAAATCTTGATGTTGCACCGGATGCAGGAGACCAAAAAGTGTTGGATGCAGTGTTAGACGAAAAAGTTATACCTAACTTGCAACAACCTACATTTGTTATGGATTATCCTGCAATCTATTCACCTTTAACAAAAGTTAATTTCGAGCAACCTGAAATTGCCGAAAGATTCGAACTTTATATAAACGGTATGGAAATATGTAATGCTTACTCCGAAATGAACGATCCGCACTTACAGAAAATAAGATTCCAACAACAAATGGAAGCAAAAGTCAAAGGTGACGAAGAAGCTCAACCTTATGATGCTGATTATATAAATGCTTTGGAACAAGGTCTTCCTCCTACGGGCGGACTTGGTATAGGTATAGACAGACTTGTTATGATTTTAACCAAATCTGAATCTATCAGAGAAGTAATATTTTTCCCTACAATGAGACCGGAATGTTAGGATCAGTCGAACTTTTTATCGCTTACAGATACATTAAAGCGAGAAAAAAAGGTTTCTTTGCTTTTTTAACCACTCTTATTGCCATAGGCGGAACAACGCTCGGTGTATGTGCTTTGGTTATAACTTTATCCGTAATGACGGGATTTCAACAAGATATCAGAACAAAAATTTTGGGAATCCAACCGCACATTTATTTAACAAGAACGGACGGCGTTTTGTTCGATAATTACAGAGAAGTAATGGACCGAATATCAGGTTACGATTATATAAAAGCATCTTCTCCTTACATATTCGGACAGTCCATAATAAAAAAACAAGGATACACTCAGGGAACGGGTGCTTTGGTAAAAGGTATAGATTTTCAGTCCGAAAATAAGTTGATGGATTTAAAATCTAAACTCGGTAAAGATAGTATTTTGTTGGATAACGAAATAAGCGAAGACGGAATTCTTTTAGGTAACGAACTTGCTGATTCTATTCGTGCGAAAGTCGGTGATTATGTTATAGTAATGTTTCCAAGTCAAATGTCTTCCGTTCCTAAAATGAAGAAATTAAAAATAGAAGCAATTTTCCATTCGGGGATGTATGAATACGATACAACTCTTGCTTATGTTGATTTAAAATCCGCGGATGAAATGTTTTCTTTTGACGGCGGTGTAAGCGGTATAGCAATAAAAACTTCAAGTTTTGATAAAGCAACAAAATTTGCAAAAGATTTGCAGGAAAAATTAGCATATCCTTACAGAGCAAGATCTTGGATAGAAATGAACAAAAATCTTTTTTCGGCACTGAAACTCGAAAAGATTATGATGTTTATAATTCTTGCTTTAATTATTATAGTTGCATCGTTTAATATAATTTCTAATATTCTTTTGCTCAGTGTAGAAAAAGCAAAAGAAATAGGGATATTGTCAGCTATGGGGTTTTCAAAGTTCGCAATATCAAAAATATTTTTTTATGAAGGAATTATTGTAGGATCAGTAGGAACCGTGTTAGGGTTGGCTTTGGGAATATTTATAAGTTACGGACTTAAAAATTTTGAAATATTTAAACTTCCGAAAGGTGTATATTATGTTGACAGATTACCTGTTATGATAATACCTGCGGACATTTGTTTGGTTGCGATATGTGCCTTTGCAATAACGATAATCGCGGGGTTGTATCCGGCATATCAGGTATCAAAGTTGGAACCTTTGGAAGCGATAAGATACAACTAAAATGAAACTTGAAACGAAAAATTTAACTAAAAACTATATCGTGCCTAAATCCGGAGAAGTAAATGTTCTCAAAGGAATAGATTTGTTAATCAATTCCGGCGAAAAAGTTGCTTTGACGGGACCGTCCGGTGCCGGTAAAAGTACCCTTATTCATATTTTGGGGCTTATGGATAAACCTACATCCGGAAAAGTTTTAATTGATGATAAAGATATAACATCTTTTACACCGACCAAACTTGCGAAAATGAGAAAAGAAAATATCGGTTTTGTTTTTCAATTTCATTATTTGTTGGCTGATTTTACCGTTATGGAAAATATTTTAATGCCGGTGTGGAACGAAAGGAAAACAAAAAAAGAGTATGCTTTAAATATGCTTGAAACGATGGGTTTAACCGACAGAGCAAACCATATGCCTAACGAGTTGTCCGGCGGGGAACAACAACGAGTGGCCCTTGCAAGGGCATTGATTAATAATCCTAAAATACTTTTTGCCGATGAGCCTACCGGCAATTTAGACAGGAAAACAGGCGAAAAAATAGAAACTTTGATGTTTGAAATGTGTAATAAGTTAAAAACGACTTTGTTGGTTGTTACTCACAGCCGTGAACTTGCAAACTTGGCAGACAGGCAAATAAAAATCATAGATGGAAAAATTTGCTAAAAATTGCAAAGATATTCCAAAAGATATATTATTATATAAATATATATAAATAATAAATATTAATACTAAAACAATAGGAGAGTGGGCAAATGAAGATTTATTTAAACGGAAAATTTGTAAACAAAGAAGATGCTGTAGTATCAGTTTTCGATCACGGTGTTCTTTACGGAGACGGAGTATTTGAAGGTATAAGAGCATATAACGGAAGAGTGTTCAGATGCAAACAACATATCGACAGACTTTATGACAGTGCAAAAGCTATAGCACTTGATATCGGTATGACAAAAAAAGAAATGACAAATGCATTGTTGGATACATTGGCAATAAACAAGTTGGACGATGCTTATATAAGACTTGTTGTTACAAGAGGAGCCGGTGATTTGGGATTAGATCCTGCAAACTGCGGAAAAGCAACAGTATTTATTATCGCAGACAAAATTTCTTTGTATCCTGATTCATTGTATAAAAACGGTCTTGAAGTTATTACGGTATGCACAAGAAGAAATTCACCGGATGCATTAAGCCCGAACATTAAATCGTTGAACTATTTGAACAACATAATGGCAAAAATGGAAGCAAAAAGAGCAGGAGTTTTGGAAGCAATTATGCTTAACAGAGAAGGATATGTCGTTGAATGCAGCGGTGATAACATTTTCATAGTTAAAAACGGAATAGTTTTCACACCGCCGGCATCGGCAGGAGCATTAAAAGGTGTTACAAGAAATACATCAATGGAACTTTTAAAAAACAAATTGAAATTGGATGTAAGAGAAGCAATGATTGCTCCTTACGATTTGTATACGGCAGATGAATGTTTCTTAACCGGAACGGCAGCGGAAGCAATTCCTGTTGTTAAAGTTGACGGCAGAGTAATAGGTGACGGAAAACCGGGTAAAGTATTCCCTAAACTTTTGAAAGAGTTTAAGGCATTAACAAGATCAACCGGTGAGCCCATAAAAAGAAAAAAATAAAATTAAAATTTGAATGTGGAAGACTATAAGATATGTTTTATATTTTACTGTTTTAATTTTAGTATTTTCTGTTACATATAAGTTCAGAGAATATTATTATGTTCCATACATTCAAAAAGCAATTAGCAAAGTAGATTCAAGAATAAAGTTTAGAAACTTCTCTATAAAATTACCGTTTGGTTTAATGCTGCACGATGTAGAGTTCGATAACAAAATTTTTATAGATAATGCGGAATTGAGATTTGAGCCGGACATATTCTTTCAGAATATAAAGTCTCCGCTCAAATCTCTTTCTTCTTTAAAAATAGATAAATTAAGTTATATAAACGAAAAAAAAGAAATAGAACTCCCTTCCGAGCAGGAACAGCCGAAAACCGCATTTGAAAAAATAAAAATCAATCTTTTAACAAAAATAATTTCTTCGTTTAATGTAAATTGCGAAATAAACAAAATTAATATTCTTATAAAAAATAAACTTATTAAAATACAAAAAATGAGTTTTACGTTAAATAAAGAAATGGATATCGGCGGTGAAATATTTTATTCCAAACATAAGATACACACCAGGGGAAATTTAAAGTTGGACGGAAATTTTGTTACGAGTGATTTTTATACGGAAACAGACGGGTTGATAAAATCCAAGTTTGACTTGTTCGGAAATTATAATTTGTATGACGGCTGTTTTGAATATGATATCGATATGAAAGATTTGTTTGTCAACAGACTTGAATTAGGAACATTAACAACGAGCATAAAAAAAGATACAAGCACTTTTACGGTATGTTCCGAGGGTGAAAATGTAAATGCTTATTTTAAATCCGAAAATTTACCTTTTAAAGTTTGGAATTCTACCGGTACGCTGACTATAAGAGATATTAACGACGTAATAAATACAAAATTAAATTATATTGCGGGATATAATAACAAAAAATTAGACTTAAAAATCAATGCAACCGATCTTACCATATTCGGTAATAATTTCGGAAATTTAACTTTTAATGCAAATAACAATGACGATATTTTAAAAGCTCATTGTTATCATACTTCCGGTAACAGTTTTGAATCTGTAATAAAAGATGACGGCAGTTATCATACCGATGTTTATAATAATAAAAAGAAATTCGGTTATATGTCGGGAAATTATAAAAGAGGAGAAATCAGTGTCGATATTAAAAATATACCGATAAAGCAACTTCCTTTTATAGAAAAATTTAAAAATGTGAAAGGAAGTTTATCTCTGTATGGCAATATATACAGTGATAAAGGCACGATATATTTAACGGGTAAACAAATTGCTTCAAAAAAATTAAAGAATTTTGATATATCTGGTAAATTGTATAAGCAAGATTATAAATGGTTTTCCGAAATCAGTACGAAAGACAAAAAAATCGATATGACTGCTTTTTACGAAACGAAAAAAAATAATGAATTGATAATAAATTATAACGGTGTTGATAGTAATAATGTTTTACAAATTTTAGGTTTAAAAGATCCTCAATTATCCGGAAAAGTTACCGGAACAATAAAATATTCCACAAACGACAACGCAACATCCGTCAACATGAACTTAAAAAAAGGCGAACTGTTCGGTAATAAATTCAATATATGGAATATTGCGGGACATTATTCCAACAAACAGGTAAATATTTCAACATTTTCTTTCAACGGTCCTCAAACAAAAATAGATACCAAAGCTTTTATCGATTTTGCGGATAAAACTTCCGATTCGTTTTTTAATACATCAATCAAAAATTTTAAATTTAAAGGTATAAATATAAATTACGATTTAACCATTAACGGTAAACTTGTTGAAGATAACAAAATAATAGGCAGAATATCGGCGGATAAATTTGAAGTAGGTAAAATAAATCTTGCGCATAAAGCTTTTATGGAATTATCCACGGAAAAATTAAATTTGAAACATTTTAATAACGGTAACGGATTATCCGGAAATTTTGAATATGTTTTTTCAACGGGCAATATTTCTTCCGTAATTAAACATACACAATCAAAGTTGTCTAAATATTATTCAAATATAAAGGGAAGATTAACATCCGAAATAAGAACTTCCGGTGATATAAACAACCCAACGGTTCTTGTAAATGCGAATATAGATAACGGTCTTTATAATGATTTATCTTTCGATTTTAATACAAATATTTCTTACAGAAATAATAAAATGAACTTGAACAAATTTACCGTAAATGCGGGGGATAAAGAAAAAGCCAAAATAACAGGTTCGGGTGTTTTGGATGCAATAAACAGCAACTTGCAAATAGAGTTTAAAAATGTGTCGGAAAATATAATAAACAGATATTTCGGTTTTAGAACTCCTTTAAAAGGAACTTTTTACGGTAACGGAACGGTTACGGGAAAAATAAGAAATTTAAAATATGCACTGAATTTATATGCCGACACGATGTTTGTAAAATCGCTGAAATTCAATTCTTTTGTTTCAAAACTTACCGCACAAAACAAAATAATATCCATAGAAGATGCCAAAGTAAAAATATCAGACAGCGAAATGAAAATATTGTCTGCAAATTTTGATGCAAATACAATGAAATATAATTCGGAACTTAAATTTGTTAATACACATTTAGGTCCGTTTGATGTTTTCGGTAATGTAAAAATAGACGGTAAAATGACAAGAAAGAAGCAAAGCTATATGTATAAAGGGAACATAAACTTTATAAATTTGTGGCTTAACGACGAAAGAGTAGATTCTTTACTGTTGAATTATACCGTTTTGGATAGAAACTTTGAATTCAAAACGGACAACGGCAACATTTTAAAAATGTCCGGAAAAGTGTTATTTGATAACTATCCTAAAGTCGCGTTTAAGGATGTTTTATTTAATTACGGGAAACAATACTATAATTTAAACGGTTTTATTTTGTCTGATAATATAGACATAAATATGACGGGTAAAAAACTTGATTTATCCGAACTGACGGATTTGTTTGCTTTGCCTGTAAATTTAACCGGTGCAGTGGATTTTAATTTAAAAACAAAAGGGAAAATTGCAGATCCTACAATAAACTTAACTATAAATTCGTCAAACGGTTCGGTTTACAATGTTCCTTTTGATTTGTGCGATATAGCTATAGATGTTAAAAATAATAATCTTAATATAGACAAATTTAATATAAAAAAGTCAGGGAAATATAATGTGGTTATAGACGGATTTTTCCCTTTTTGGTTAGATTCGAAATTAAAAAAGCAATTAATGAATAAAGAAGTAAATGTTAATTATAAATTAAATGATGACAGCTTATATATACTTAAAAATTTGGCAAACAATACAATTACCGCAAAAAAAGGAAATTTGAAAATAGACGGTAATCTTACCGGAATAAGAAAAAATATTTCCAATGTCGGTAAAATGACTATGACGGGAACAAACATAAAAACGGAATCTTATGTAAGCAAAATAAAAGATTTGGATATTGATATTGTGTGGGATAATAACTTGTTTACCATACAAACGGCAAAAGCTAAAGCCGGTTCCGGAACAGTGGAAGCAAAAGGCTCGGTAAAATTGCAAGGTATAAATCCCGTAGTTTACGATTTAAGTTTGTTTTCCTCAAAGAAAGGTGTTCCTGTTGTTGTTAAACAGTTGCCTATACCTACATCGGGTGTTCTTAAAATGGAATCGAGCGGTTTTGCAAATTATACGAAAGGTGTTCCGATATTTGATTTTAAGTTGAAGGGCACTCCCGCAGACTTAAAACTTACAGGTTGGGCTGAACTTGAAAGCACGAACCTTTGTTTTCCTCCGCCGGTAAAAAGTAATACTGAAATTCCGGATTTTATTGCCGAATTGTTTAAGAACTTGTATATAGATATAGATTTGAAAAACGGTACAGATACAAATTTTGAAAATTCCGTGTTAAATGTAGCCTTGAAAGGTTTGGTAAATTTGAAAGGTCCCATAGATGAAATATCCGCTAACGGTGTTGCAACATCCGATAGAGGTTTGTTTTCTATCATAGGTAACGATTTCGATGTTGTAAGCGCTAAAATAGAAATAATAAATAATGATGTTTTTATTACCGCAGAAGGTGAAGCCGAAGTATATACCGCCGGTGATAGTGCTGCGGAAGTTTTCAAAGTTTATATAGACAGGTCTAACATAAAAGATATAAAAACAAGGTTCGCTTCTAAAAATGATCCTACAATGGATTCTAAAAAAGCACTTTCAAGACTTACTAAAACAGATCCTTCACAAACAACCGCACTTGATACCAGTACGGACTTTTTGGTTAAACAGCAGGCAATAAGATTGTTTAGTTCAAGTGTCGCTACTCCTCTTGCAAATACAGTTCTTAAAAAAACGGGACTTATTGATAATGTTCGACTTGGTTTTATAAATCAAGATACATTGCAAATCGATCCCGATGAACAAGCCACAATGGCGGAACTTCTTTACGGAATGAAATATTCCGTTGAAAAAAACGTTAACAGGTTATTACAAATAGGATATTCGGTAACTTTCGATAAAGTTCAAAGAGAAATTGATTTGAAACAAGCACTTGAAATGTCGTTTAAATTAAACAGAAATTTGTTCTTGAAAGGCAGTTACGGGTTACATTCCGATAATCCTAACTATGAGCCCGAAAAAAAGTTTATGATAGAACAAAGGTTAAGGTTTTAGTTATGTTAGGTCTATATGTTCACATACCGTTTTGTACAAAAAAATGTTTTTATTGTGATTTTGTTTCAGTGCCATACGTTGAAGAATTGGCGGACAATTATTTAAAAGCGTTGGAAATAGAAGCACAAAAATATAAAGATGCAACAATAGATACAATCTACATAGGCGGGGGAACGCCGTCGACTTTATCAATTCCTCAACAAAAAAAATTGGCGGAAATCATAAATGCAAATTTTAATGTTTCGTTTTGTAAAGAATTAACCGTGGAAATGAACCCGGAATCAACAACAAAAGAAAAATTAAAACTTTTATTTGATGCTCGGGTAACAAGATTAAGTTTAGGTTTGCAAAGTATATACGATCAAAGTTTAACGGTTTTGGGGAGATTACATAACTACGAAAAATTTAAACAAGTTTACTGTTCGGCAAGAGAAACGGGTTTCGAAAATATCAATATTGACTTGATGTACGGAATACCGAATCAAACATTGAGTAGTTGGAAAAAGACGTTAAAAGAGGTATTAAAACTTGAATCTCAACATATATCTTTGTATCCCTTGACGGTGGAACCAAATACTCCTTTTTATAAAAAGAAGGTTGAACCGAATACGGAACTGCAAGCGGAAATGTATGATTTTGCATGTTCTTTTTTGAAAGAAAACGGTTTTGAACATTATGAAATTTCAAATTGGGCTAAAGAAAAAAAATATTCATTACACAACAAATTGTATTGGAGAAATAAATCCTATATTGGTCTTGGCACAAGTGCTTCATCTTACTACAAAAGGTACAGATATAAAAATAATACCAATGTAATAAAATATATCGAGAATATTCTAAGCGGTAAAAATATTGTTATAGAAAAAGAATATATAAACGACGAATTATACAAGAAGGAAAAAATAATGTTGGGGCTAAGATTAGCCGAAGGGGTTGATATAAAATATTTTGAAGACAGTAAAGATGTCTTGAATAAGTATGTTGCCGACGGAATGTTGGTAATTGAAAATAACAGAGTTTGTTTTACGCAAAAGGCGTTGTTTGTTTCAAATTCCATCCTTTCGGATTTCATTTGATTATGCATAAATATCTAAAAAGTTTTTTTATTGTTTTAGGTTTAATCATAGTTGTTTACGGATTATTTTTTGCCGATACTTGGATAAAAGGTAATTTCCATGTTGTAACGAAAAACGAAGCATACCGTTCCGGACAACTTGATAAGAATTTGTTGAAATATTATGTAAAAAAATACGGTATAAAATCTGTTATAAATCTTAGGGGAGCAGAACCCGGTAAAGATTGGTATGACGACGAAATTGAAGTATGTTCGAAATATGGTATAAATCATTACGATTTGGATATGGCTATGGATAAAGAACCTACAGACGAACAGATTAAAATTTTGATAGGATTTTTTAAAACAGCACCAAGACCTGTATTTATACATTGTTTGGGCGGTTCGGACAGAACGGGACTTGCTTCGACTTTATGGAAAATAGTTATAGATAAACAAGATAAGAAAACAGCGGCAAAACATATGTTGTTTTATTACGGGCATATACCTTTCGGTAAAGCCGGAGTTTTAGATAAATGGCTTTGGTCAACGGAAATAAGCTTGGACGGTAAAATAATAAAAAAAGAAACAACGGAGTACAAATTGGCAAGTTAAAATTTGACTATAAATTTCACTTTTGGTATAATCTTTAGCTATTAAGGGTGTCTCCGTAGCTCAATTGGATAGAGCAACTGCCTTCTAAGCAGTAGGTTACGTGTTCAACTCACGTCGGAGACGCTTTAATAATTTAAAAATTTATAATTTATAATTTATAATGCAGGTAAAATTTTGCAAAGCAAAATTTTGATTATATTTAGTATAATTTGTGCTTTTTGTCGTAGTTTTGTCGTTAATTATAAATTGTAAATTATACATTATACATTGTCTTAGGTGGTGGATGTAGCTCAGCTGGTTAGAGCGTCGCTCTGTGGAAGCGAAGGTCGCGGGTTCAAATCTCGTCATCCACCCTTTTCCGAGAAGCCTAAACCATTACTGGTATTAATATTCCCAAATTTATTTTTTGCTGAAGCAAACATATTGAAAGGTAGTCTGTAGGTTGGTATTATCTCATTATCTTTTGTTAATGTTGCTTTATGTATCAATGCTTTAACAATTTCACCCTTATCAAAATAATCACCCTTTTCATACCACTTACTTAAGTTCTTCATTATTTGAATAGAGTAATCAAGCTCTTGTTTGACTTGTTTAGAGTCCTTTCCTATTTTTTGTAAATCTTTATTTATCTTTTTTAATTTTTCTTCTAACTCAGATTCTTTTTTTCTATAGAAATCTTTTTTTATATCACTTAAGTTGTCTTCTTCTAATTCTCTTTGATATGTTCTTTCTAATATTTTTTTTGTTTGGCTTAATTCTAATAACAAATTTTCTCTTATATTCTTATCTGATTTTTCTTTCCTTTCAACATAAAGCATAATTCCTTTTTCTAACCAATCGGCTATATTATCAGGTATTATTACATCTGAAACAATTTTCTTAAGTCTTTCACTCATTTCTTGTTCTGAAATGAAAGGGCTTTTATGTTGTTCTTTAGATTGACTGCAATGATAATAAGTATATTTGTTTTTCTTATATTTCCCGCCAGAAATTGTGCACCCACAAACACCACACCTTAAAATTCCATTAAAAGCAAATTTTTGTCCTGTAATATAAGGCTTATCAGACCTTAAAATTTCATTTGCTTTTTCCCAAAGTTCTTTAGAAACTAACGGTTGATGAGTTCCTTTATACAATTCACCTTTCCAATTAAAATAACCATAATAGAAAGGATTGTTTACCGTATTATAAAGAGTGCTTTTACTAACTATACCACCTGTTTTTTTACTCCTTAAACCTTGTGTGGCTAACTCTTTTGTTATTGCTCTCATACTATAATTGCCACTGGCAACCTTTTGAAATAATTCTTGTATATAGTGGGCTCTTTTTTCATCAACCGCTATTGTTTTATCTATCTTATTGTTTAAATATCCTATAGGAGCAGTTCCAGGATAAACTCCAGTTTTAGCTTTTTCTTTCATTGCTGGTGCTGTTTTTTCTGAAATAAAGTCAGAAAAAAACTCATCAAAGTTTTCTTTCATTCTTCCAAACATTTTTTTATCGGAAGTTAGTTTTCCAACTTGTTTGTCGCCTGTTTGACTAAAATGAACGGTTAAACCTCGTATCTCTCTTAAACTTTCAATTGTTGTATAGTCGTGTATATTACGAGTCATTCTATCTTGAGAATAAAATATTATATGATTTATCTCTTTATGTTTGTTTACATATTCGACCATTTCATTAAATATTTTTCTCTCTTTAGCTTTTCCGTCAGATTTTTTCCATGCGGATTCACTACCGCTCCATTGTTTAACTATTTTTAAATTGTTATCTTGTGCATATTTTAATGTTTTTGCTTCTTGGTTTTCCAAAGAATAACCTTCATCTTCTTGTTGTTTTGTAGAAACTCTAAAATATGCTACAGCTAATTCTTCTTTTAAATTTTCCATATTACTTTTTACCTAACAATTTCTTTATTTGATATTCTTGTATTTGGTTCGGTTTAGTTTTTCCATTGAACCATCTGTTGACAGTAGAAAAAGCAACCCCCAACATTTCAGCCAATTTCTCTTGTGGTATTTTATGCTCTAATCTGTAGTTTTGTAATTCTTCTATAATATCCATGTTGCATATTATAGCATTATAAAGCACAAGAAATCAATACTTTTTTTATGTTATAATAGATAAAAGTTTATAATCTTTATAAATCAAATAAAGGTTTATATTCTTTTAATTCTTCTAATAACTTTAATAATATAAATTGAAGCTTGGTATCATTAACTAATACACATTTGTGATTTTCAACAAAATTCTCACCATAATATTTTATTGCTTTTTGAATACCCTCTTTATAACTTCCACAATCCTTTTGGCATTTTAAAATTGCTATTTCTTTAGCAATTTTATTTACTTTATTACCATACATCTCTTTCAATTCTTCTTCTTCGTTTCCTTCAAGTATTATATCGGGCATATTTTCATTTAATTTTCTTAAACAATGATTAAAAACAATTTTCATCATATTTTCGTTAAATATTTCTTTGAATCTAATAGAATGTTTTCCTTTTCTAATGATTTTTGCTAATCTTTCTTTTACTCCATATGTGTTTCTAAATTGAATTTCTGTTCTAAAAATACGGTTTTTCATTGATGAATTTATTTTAGAAAAATTAGGAATTATTCCACCATGTTGTGTCATTTCTTTTAATTTATCATAAAATAAAATAGATAAAGATTTTGAGTGAAATTTTATATATGGATATTTTGAAGTAAATAATTTCATACGACTATACTTTGAAAGTTTTAATACATCAAGAACTTCATCTGTCGTTAAATTTGGTGATAAAATAAAGTTTTTTGAATAATCCACACCTCTTATATCAGCGTATCTTATCGCATCGGCTGATACAGTTATTCCTAATTTATTAAGTTCTGTTACCAATTTGTTTACCACATCTTCAAATTGTGATTCTTTTACTTCTTGTAAATTATTACCAAACAAAAATTTTGGAATAGAAAATCTTACATACAAATAACTAAAAAAATCTGGTTCAAAATATAATAAACTTGGTCTGTATATTCCATCGTTTATTGGTTTCAAATATCCAAATCTATATCCAGTTTTTTCATCTGTCTTGTATACAAACAAATCCTTGTTTCTAATTTCGGGGGCTGTTAACATTAATTTTACAGTATCTATCATGTTAAATCACCTCCTTCATTTCTTTTATACTTCTTGTTTGGCACTCTGCATTCAACATGTTGTTAATAATCTCAATACATTCTCCATCAGTTAAAGTTCTGTTGTAGAATGGACTGAATAATTCTCTTGTTTCTTCCAAATACTTCTCGTCAACATTGTTGATAGTAATAACAACGAATGTTGTCCTTGATACTTCTTCCTTCTGCACTGCATTTACTACCTCTAAATCTTTCCTTTTTCTTTCCATGACCATTTCCTCCCTTTTGGGTTATTTGAATTGCGGTTTGTTTACAGCAAACTCACACTTCCTAACCCTGTTATACCGTCGAGAGCTGGGTGGTTTTTAGTCCGAAAAAAGGAAGGTTTTATATATAAAAAAGGTGGGAAAATAGGTGGTTTTTATCTTTTCCCAAAAAAATATTTTTTTATAAAGATGAATTGATTTATCGTGAATAAAAGCAAAAAAAACGACTAATGTTTTTTCAACATTAATCGTTTTATATGTATTTTTTTAAAAAAGTTTTTTTTAGTGATTAAATTTTTGCTATTTTATGAAGTATAAATCCAGGTTTTGATTGGCTTATTTGGATGGTTCTTTCTTTGTCATCTGTTATTCCAAGTTTTTTTTGAATATCATTTTTACATACTTTGATTTTTTCCATATAGAAATCCAGTTCTTCAAGAATCTTTGCTTCAATTTCTTTAGATGGTCTACCAGCTTTTCTATATCCTTTAAAATCTTTATTTGATTTTGTTATTTCTATTAGTTTTTTAACATGAATAACCTTATTTGGATGTTCTATTAAATAACATAAAACTTTAAACTCGTTTGAAGCTTTATTTAATTTTTTAATAGGATTATCCTTGTATTGAGCAAGTCCTAAATCTTTATCTACTTTTAAATCTCCATATTCTATCCATCTGTAATGTTTTTTTTCTAATGTTTCTATTTCGTTTAATATCGCTTTAGGATTCTTCAAAAAAGTTATTAAAATGTTTAAATTTTCATCTTTATAAAAGAATTTATTAATTTTTATATATCCTTGTTGTTGTAAAGCTAATAAACATTCAATTAATCTAAATTTTTTATCTTTGTTTTTATATTCTTCACAATCTATTGTTAACTTTTTACCACAATCCTCATATTCTTTTTGAAAGAATTCAACTGCTTTTTTCAAATGTGTTTTATAGTTGTATATATTTGTGTTTTCTTTATTTATTAATTTATCTTCTATGAAAAAATCGATATATCTTTTCAAACATTTTTCTAATTCTTCTCTATCTTTAATCGTTATATAAAAACCTTTTGTATTTAATAAAGTGTAAAAATCTAAGCGATAAGTTATATATTTTTCAAGAGCTTCTTCTTTTACAATATCGTTCCTATATCTTTCATAATCAAAAAATCTTGCACCAGCGGTTCTCAAATCAAGATGATACCCTATACCCATACCCATATCGTTACAAAAATCCAAAAAGGAATATTTTTTATCTTTAGATAAAAGCTTGTAATTAAAAAATCTTTTGATATATGAATCTTCTGCTTCTTCAGCTTCGGCATCAAAATCGGATTGTTCGTCTTTTTTTTCTGAAAACGGTATTGTATATTTTATAATAGTTTGTCCCATTTTTTTATTAATATAATCTCCAGTAATTTCATCAATGGTAGTATCTATATCTTCTCTTGGGCAATCTTTATCACAGTTATACAAAACGGACATTATAAGTTCCATCGTTGTTGTTTTTGGTATATACAGTTTTATATTGTCTGCTTTTTTTTCTGTTGTTTCGTCTGTCTTTTTGGTTGGTTTTGTTTCCTTTTCTTTTGTTTTCATTGACTCTCCAAAAATTTAAAGTTTCCTTATTATACCAAATTCGTTCTCGATGTGTGAAGTAATAAATAGGTGGGGTTCTTAGCCCATATTTCCCAAAATGCGAGATTTACGCCTACCCCCTTAAATTTTGTTGGTCAAGGTAATATATTAGGTTTATATACCTTTCTGGCAACAATAAAATTTTTATTAAAAATTTCAATCAAATTAAAAGTGCTCCTACTGAAATACCCTATCCGACAAAACAAAAGATTTTTCATAGAAAACAATCCATTAAAAAAATAATCAGAAAAGGAGGTAATACCTATGACATTTTATTCCTGTAGTCCTTAGTCATTTTTATGTTGGTAGTAAGAAGTAAAAATCTAAGTAAAAGGAGAAAACCAATGGAATTAAAAGAAATTAACGAAAAGGAAGTTTTAACCAAACTGTTAAACTTCACTAAGACAAAAGGTAAGTCAGTAATTGCCGAACTTTTATTAAACAAGTTCGGTAGCTTAAAACAGGTAGTTGATGCACCCAAAGACGATTTATACCCTATCATATCAGAACGGGAAGTATCTTTAATCAGTTTTGTTAAAGAATTTACGGCTATCTATAACCATCTAAAGATTAAAGAAACCGAAAAGATAGATTGTCCGCAGGCAGTAGTAGATTATCTCAAGGCAGAAATGAACGGATTGAAAGTAGAAAAGATTTATGCAATTCTTCTAAACTCAAGAAATCGTCTTATTAAAGTTTTTGAAGTTGACGAAGGAACGGAAAGCCGTTCAGCAGTATATCCAAGAAAGATAGCAAGGTTATGTCTTCAACATTATGCCGTATCTGTGATACTTGTTCACAATCATCCAGGTGGAAGTGTAAAGCCAAGTCAGAATGATATACTTGCTACGGAAGCACTTACAAAGGCATTAAAGACAATAGAAAGTTATTTGTTAGACCATATCATAATAGCAGATAACGACTATTATTCCTTTAAAGATAGTGGATTACTCTAATAAAGCAAAGAAAACAAAGTGGTAAGTTTATAACGACATTCTGTTAATTGAAACAGAGTGTTTTTTTAGTCCAAAAAAAGGGAGAAAACAATAACGATGAACGCTGAACCTCATCATACATTCTCTTTTGCAAGAGTGGCGGACAGCGACTTTCCGCACCTGTTATTGTTTCCTCGATAGTAATATAGGACAAAAAAGAGAAAAAGTCAAGTAAAAGACCGTATTACAAGCATTTAAAATCATAAAATAACAACCATAATCACCGCACCGACACACGAAAAACTTCACAGGTTTCATTCCGTATATTAGTTATTCATTCTCATTACAAGCTCCCAACACACAAACAACTTAGCTTACATTCTCTCGGCTAAAGGGTTTAGTTTATCTTCTCGCTCCCAATACACGAACATCTTTACTTACATTCTCCCGTCTAAAGAGTATAATTCAGTTGGTTAGCTTACATATTATCCCATCCGTCACTCTCTACGGAATTCTCGGGGTTCCTCCGAGAGTGTGTGTTTCTACGGGGTTAAATTGTTTCTTCCTTGCCTTCATTCTCCTGGCTCCTGTTTTTTAGTCCTACGGCTAAAGGGTTAAGGTATTTACTTTAGCTTATATTCAACTGCTCCTGCACACACATCCTTTTGCCGAATTTACAGGCATTATGCCGAACTCAAATCTTTTCCAGTATAAGTTTTTTTCTTCTGGTTATGCTCTATGTTTCCTTATTCCGAACCTAATTTCTTCCCGTAAAATGTTTCATTCCGTCTGTTAAATATTACCTAATGTTTAACTGCCTGCCTTTAATATAATTGTTCGAGTTATTAGTTGCTATTTTTGTTTTTTTGTGTTATACTTCTCTTGCCCTGATAAAAGAGTAATGAGCAGACTTCATTACCGTAAGTTTGGCAAGGAAAACGGTTCTGTCAAATCTTTTTTTGGGGCTTTTTATTTGTTGACATTTTTTGTTTTTTATCCTATATTATCAATGTCAGGTAAGCGAACTTTGATTTAGGTCTAACGACCTTTAAGCTTACCTGATTTTTTTATTTACATTTTTTCATTGATGTTTTTTATACGGTTTTTTTGTGACAACCCGTTGTCCTAAATGTTTAATATAATAATTCATATATGAATTTAATTTTATCACTTAAATAAGCTATTTTTTTCTTTGACTTAGCAATTAAATTTGGTAAAATATCAAGAATAATAGTTTTGTTATTTTTTATAAACATCGTAATCCAATAGTATTTAGAAAGTATTTCTTACAGAAATAATAAAGAGAGTTAGGTGAATTTTAAATCAAATATTTATTTTATCAATTAAAAGTATTAGTTAGGAAAAATATCATAAAGCAGGAAACAAATGTTTAGTATATCAGCACATGAATACATGAATAGAAGTAATATTTTTGAGAATTCCATAGAAGAGGAATATAAAAAAAATAATGGAATTTATTATACTGATATAAATTTATCTAAGTTAATTATAGATTATTTAAATATTGATACATCAAAAACAGTATTAGACCCATGCTGTGGAACAGGAAGTTTCTTATATTCTGCTTTATCTAAAGGATGTAATAATATTTTTGGAATAGATAAAGATTTAAAAACAATAAGATTAGTAAGAGAATTACTCCCAAATATACATGTAAGAAAATATGATTCTATTGCAAATAATGCAACCAATACACTAAAATCTGTTGGATTAGAAGAAAAAGTTGATTATTTAATTGGAAATCCACCTTACTGCAATCTTGAAAAAGATATTATTATTGATACAAAAGACTATCATTTTTTAAGAAAAGTAAAAGACTCTGGTAGTAATTTATTTATTGCTGCTATGTATAGAGCTTTTGAACTAACAAAAGATACTGGAATTATTTCATATATCATACCTAAAAATTTTTTACATATTAGCACATATAGTAAGTTAAGAAAAGATATTTTACATAATAAATCCATAATATCTATTATTGACATTGGAGCATATTTTAATTGTGTTAGAGGAGAACAAATAATTATTACAATAAAAAACAAATATTGTGATAATAATGTAATAGATATAAAAAGACTTGTGAACAATAATTTTGTTGACTGTTGTAAAGTTGAACAAAAATTTTTTAAAGATGAAATTTTGTTATTCAAGAACAATTCTGAATATTCCATTTATTGTAAATTAGAAAATACTTATGAAAAATTTGGAGACTTGTGCACGGGATATGTTGGAAGAGGTAGGTCTATATCTTGTAATGCAATCAATGGAAAAGAAATAAAAAAATTTGGATTTAAAAATCATAAAGTTCCGCAGAAGGGGAATCAATTATTTATTCAAAACATTTATAGTGCAGAGTCAGGAATTATTGCAAGTTTTGCAGGTAAATGTTTTGAAGCTACTCAGACGGTTACTGTTTTTACCGATGGAGATGAAAAAATGTGTAGATATATATTAGGTATTCTTCATTCAAGACTTTGTAACTTTTATCTTTTAAAGTTTTGTTATAATGGTTCAAAATTAACAATGCATACAGATGCTAAATATTTAAAGAAAATACCTTTAGTAAGAGAATATACCGATTTATTTGACCAGGTTGTGAATTTAGTAAAAGCAATAGAAAAATGCGAATATATGTCAAAGATGTGGTTTGAATTATTAGAAGCTTTAAATGAATTAGTTTATAAAATTTATGGAATTTCGGATGAGGAAAAGAATTTTATTGATTCCGAAATGTTTTCATTACAATCCAATAGGTGGAATAATGATAAATGAATGTAAGAAATGTAATGATTTAACAGGAAAAGAATGGTTGCAAAATTCTTTTAGTATATGGAGAAATTTGAATAAAACAAGCGATGAAAAAATATTAAAACATCCTGCTTCATATTCTGTGGCACTATGCGAAAAAATACTACATACTTTTTCTAAAAAAGGAAGAAATGTTTTAGACCCCTTTGATGGAATAGGAACTACAATGGTTGCTACACATAATTTAAAGTCAAAAGGAACAGGTATAGATTTATCTAAAGATTTTTCTCAAATAGCAAGAACCCGTATAAATAATGATAAAAATATAAATATTATTACAGGTGATAGTTTTATAGAATTAGAAAAATTAAAAGAAAATTACTTTGATATTTGTTTAACATCTCCTCCTTATTGGGATATTCTTAATATGAGGAGGACTGCAGATATAAAAAAAAATGTAAACTATTCTGATAATAAAAAAGATTTAGGAAATATATCTAATTACAAAGAGTTTATTACTTTGTTAGGCGAGTTATTTGCAAAAGTTCATAAGTGTTTAAAAAAAGATGCCTATTGTATTGTTAATGTTATGGATATAAGAAAGAAGAGCAATTTTTATCCTTTACATTGTGATATTATAATGGAACTTCAGCAAAAAGGTTATATCCTTGATGATATAGTTATATGGGATAGACAAACAGAATATAATAATATGAAACCTCTTGGATATCCATATAAATTTAGAATTAATAAGGTGCATGAATATATATTAATTTTTATTAAAAAATAAAAATGGAAGTGATAAATATGAATAATGAAATGGCATATTTGCTCGGTATGATTTCTGGGAATGGGGAAATTAAAAGAGATAGCATTAATACAACAATATCAATTGAAATACCTCATAAAGTTATTAAAACCGATGAGTTTCACGATATTCCGCTATATGTAAGGGCAAGTATTTCTAATATTCGTAATATTCTCGAACCTTTAATTGGAAATGGTATTTCTTTTTCGCAAGAAGAAAGAGCTACAATCTTGTTTTTTTCAAAGCCTAATACGGAATATTTAATTAGAGAAATTTTAAGATATACTGGTTCTGCCACTACTCATGCAAACATGAGAATTCATGAAGATATTTTTAATTTTACATATGATGAAAGAAAACAATTTATAAAAGGGTTTTGTGATACTACTGCATATATTAGAAGAAGTAATACTGAAAGAGGAATTGAGTATATGCATAGAGTTTATATTGAAATACCACAAAATTGGTATATGGTTGTTGATATATGTAATTTATTAAAAAGTATTGATGTTCCTGTTCAAAATATTGATTGGGCTCATCCTAATATTAGAGATGGTAATTTAACAAAATATAATCAAGGTTATCATAATTTTTGGAAGAAAGAACACCAAATAAAGATATATGCAAATGAATTTAAAATTATTGGTTTTGGTATAGAACATAAAAATATTGCTCTTGAAAACTATGTAAAAGAAATGGAAACAGCTTTTTTAAGTGAAGGAAAAGATATAAAAGAAAAAACTCATAAATATTTTTGGGATACTCGCATTATAAATAGAAATAAACCTTCACATCCTGGAGAAAATGATAACTTTATTCCTGAGGAAATCAGGGGTAATCATTATAATTCTTGGAAACAAATAGCAAAGGATTTGGGTTATGATAAATAAGAAAAATGTATCAAAAGAAGTTGAATTGTATGAACCAATGTGTATATGGCTTAAACACTATTTGGAAGATAAATATAGAAGTTATAGCATTACAACTATTGATACTCATAACGAAAGGTTGGATAAAGTTTTAGAAAAAATAGGTATAATAAATGACCTTGCAGTTGGTGTAGATATTCAAATTGATGTTCTTGGTATTGCAAAGAAAAATAACAATATAAAATTATTTTTTATTGAAGCAAAAAAAACAAAATTAACTCTTAGAGATTTAGGACAATTATGGGCATATTGTAAATTAATAAATCCTGAAGAGGCTTTTTTAATAACATCTGCTGATATTGGTAGTTTGAATAAACTTTTGAATGTTCATAAAAGAGAAGATTTGCTTGATTTTGGAGATGGTAAAAGAATAAAAAAGATGAAAGTTGGAGTATGGAATCTTTCAACAATGTCTCCTGAACTATCAATGTTTGTTCCAAAATTATAAAAATATATTAATAATTATTTAAAAGTAAAACAATCAAAATTAAAATTTTAAAGTATTTTTTTTTGTTTAATGTATAATTTACTTACGGTTTATGGAATATACTGGATATATGAAAGACTGGGGTGTATCAATGCTATTCCCTGGCATTGATACGGGATATTTGTGATTTTAGTGGATATGGAATTAATGGCTTAGAATAATACAAGAAATATACCTAAAAAAGTGAAAATTTAAAATTTTTTTTTCATCTAAGAATATTATTAGCAGATTCCATTATTAAGTAGGATTTAGGTATAATATCGAAAAAGTTTAGGGGAATTTAGGAAAAAGGACACAGGATTAGCAAATTTTGATTTTATCTTTGTTAAATCTAATGTTATTAATCCCGACAAAGTTCGACATAATTTCCTCATAAATAAATAGGTTTGAGTATTTGTCCAGTAGATGACCCCTTATTATTTGCAGAAATTCTTTTTTGATTAGGGCCATTAACATATTTTTATCCTTATATCGACTTTAATATTTAACTTCGCTTTCCTTAATTAAATTTATAAAAGTTTCTTCCATGTTTTTTGCATTTGCTTTTTCTTTTAATTCTTTAGGAGTACCTATTGCTATTGTTTGACCTCTGTAAAAAAGACTTATTCTGTCACAAAATTCGGCTTCATCCATAAAATGTGTAGTTATAAGAACGGTAACACCTTTTTTTGCAAGTGAAGTTATATGGTTCCAAAAATCTCTTCTTGCAACGACATCAACACCGGATGTGGGTTCATCCAAAAACAAAACGGGGGGATTATGCATAACCGCACAAGCCATGGATAACCTTTGCTTAAAACCTAACGGCAACTCATCGGCTTTTTGTTTTAATACCTTTTCGAAATTAAAAGATTTTATCATTTCGTCTATTCTTTGCTGTTTGTCTTTTTTGTTAAGTCCGTAAACACCTGCAAAAAAATTAAGATTTTGCTCTACCGTTAAATTTCCGTACAAAGAAAACTTTTGTGCCATGTATCCTAAATAACTTCTTGCTTTTGTAGGATTTTCTTTCATATCCGTTCCGAAAATTTTCGTTGTTCCGGAAGTAGGTTTTGAAAGACCGCACATCATTTTAAAAGATGTGGATTTTCCTGCTCCGTTAGGCCCGAGCAATCCGAAAATTTCACCTTTCTTTATTTTAAAAGTGTTGTTTTTAACGGCATAAAAATCTCCGTACTTTTTCACTAAATTATCGGCAAAAACGGTATATTCCATATCTATATCGTGCGGAACATAACTTTTGGCAACTAACGATTCTTCTTTTTTGTATCCGCCCATAAGTTCTATAACTTTTTCTTCAAACTCCTGTGCCGTTTTTGCCAACAAGTGCGGACTGCCATGATAAATTATTTTGCCTTTATCCATTACCACGGCCGTATCAAAACTGTGTGCTTCATCCAAATATGCCGTTGACCACAAAACCGTTGTATCAGGGGAAATTAATTGCCTAACCATTTTCATTAAATCTCTTCTTGAAATAGGATCAACACCAACGGACGGTTCATCTAAAACCAAAAATTCAGGGTTACCGAGCAACGAACAGGCAAGACCTAACTTTTGTTTCATACATCCGGAAAGTTTTCCGGCAAATCTTGTTTGAAATCTTTTTAAGTCTGTAAATTCCAAAAGTTTGTCAAAATCGTGAGAAACATTTTTTAAATCGGCATATAACTTTAAATTTTCTATAACTGTTAAATCTTCATATAAGCCGAACTTTTGCGGCATATAACCTATTTTTGTGTTAAGAATATTTTTTTGTTTTTCCGGATTTAAATCTAATGTTGAAATTTCACCTTTATCCGCAACAAGTAAGCCGATAACCAAACGGAGCAAAGTTGTTTTTCCTGCACCGTCTGCGCCGATAAGGCCTGTAATTTTACCTTTTTCTATCTCCAAAGATAAATTATCTATTGCAGGTTGAGTTTGTCCTTTAAAAGTTTTAGTTAAGTTTTTAATTATTACACTGTTCATTTTTACCCGTTGCTAATTATTATTTAGGTTAATTTTAACGGTTACCGGCATTCCTTGTTTTAAATACTCGTCGGCATCATTGATATATACTCTTATTGCATAAACTAAACTTGTTCTTAAATTTTCCGTTTGAACGGTTTTCGGAGTAAATTCCGCAACCGAAGAAATATAACCGATATATCCGCTGTATTCCTTTTTGGCGTTTGTTTGTTTGTCTATACTATCGGTAACAACTTTCACTTCCATATTATTTTTTATATTTCCCAAATAACTTTCTTCAATGTATGCTTTAACCCAAACAGGTTTTGTTTTGGTGATGGTGTATATTGTTTGTCCTTGTACAATGTTTGCACCCGGTTCTTGAGCTCTTATCGTAATATACCCTTCATCCGGAGTATACAATTTGGTATATTCCAATTTATTTTTTGCTATTTTTTGGTTTACAAGAGCAACATTATAATTTGCTTTTGCCTGTTGATAGTTATTGTAAAGAGTTGTTAATTCCTGTTCCGTAACGGAATCTTTTAATAAAGGTTTATGTCTGTTATATTTAGATTCTGCTTCATTTACCGACACTTTTCCTCTTTCAACTTCAGCGATTGCCATTTCGTAATTTAATTTGTAATCCGTATCATCCAAATATGCTATCAGTTCATCTTTCTTTACTTCATCACCTTCACTTTTCAACATTTCTTTAATTTTTCCGGAAACTTGAAAACTTACATCTACCTGCCTTATTTCAATATTACCGTATAATGTTAAATTGTTTGTATCTTGTTTTTTATTAAATTTAAAATAAAGGAAAATTCCTAAACTAACAATAACTAAAAGTATTATTATTTTCTTTATCATAATTTTCTCCTTTCTTACTATTTAAACATCACGGATATATATTTTTTTAAATTGTTTCTTATTATTTTTATATCTTCTTCCGTAAAAGCTTTTTTATTTGCCATTTTCAAAGAAAATGCGGAAAAGAGTTTAGGCGAATTTATTTGTGAAATGAAAAATATTACGGATAATATTACTTGCCTGTCGTTTTCTTTTTTATTTAAGATACTTGCGAAAAGTTTGTTCATAAAATTTAATGCGGGAACGTTTATTTGTGCTCTTGAATTTTGTTGTTCTCTAAACATAAACAACAATACATCGTTAGAAATTTTGGTATATAGAAAATCTATCATCTTGTTTCCGTAATTATAAAGGAAATCTAATTTTTCTTTTTTTGACAGTTTATTTAAATCCATATCGAAATCAACAAAAGTTTTTACATATTCCGTAAGATTTTTAGTTAAATTATCTATTATAGCTTGATATAATTCCTGCTTTCCGCCGAAATAGTAAGAAATCATACTTATATTTATATTTGCCTGTTTACAAATAGTTCTTGTACTTACACCATCAAAACCGTTTTCTGCAAAAAGTTTTGTTGCTACTTCAAGTATTTTATTTTTTGAATTTTCATTCTGAACAGATTCTTTTGTTTTTTTCATGATATATCTCCTTTTCCTATAGATAGTATATCAAACAAACGTTTGATTGTCAATGTTTTTTTAATAAAAAAAAGCAAGCCTTTAGAACTTGCTTTTTTATACCGTGTAAGATTTTTAAATTAATTATTTTCCGTTAAAACAACTTTAATATCTTTTCTGCCTAATGCGGTTTCAATATCTGCAGGATTTTCTATATGTCCTATTTTTGTGTAACTGTAAGATGTTTTAAAACTTTTATAGAATATTACAAGGCAATTGTTACCGAAAAGCATAATGTCGCCTTTTTTGATGTTTTTTACTGATTTTGAATCAGTAGGAAGGGAAAAATCCAAATAACAATACTTTTCGTTATTGTTTAAGTCCGACATTTCCAATGTTAACGGGAGTTTTTGAGTTAAAGATTTTACCGTTTTATTATCTTCAAGAACAATTTTAAAAATTTTGTTATCAACTTTAATGTTCATATAATTTTGCTGTGTAAAACCTGTGCCCCAAAAAACTCCCGTAAACAATATTGCTAAAATAAAAACTGCTATCTTTTTCATTACTTAACTTATTTCAAATATGTTTTGAAAAACTGTTCTATTTTATCAAAAGGAATTACATCAACGTTATCGTATAAATCTACATGACTTGCACCCGGAATAATCATAATTTCTTTGTTATCTTTATATTTACTGCCTTCACCTTGAACCATATCTATATAAGCATCTTTACTGAAGTAGCAGGAATGTGCTTTTTCACCGTGTATCATTAACACTGCACTTCTTATTTCTTTAGTAAAAGTAAGTTCCGGTGTATTAATAAACGAAAGTGCGGATGTTTTGTTCCAACCAGTATTAGAGTTCAAACTTCTTTTATGGTAACCTCTCGGGGTTTTATAATATGCATAATAATCTTTTACAAATTGCGGTGCATCTGCAGGTAACGGATCAACAACTCCGCCGGCAAGTTCATATTTTCCGCTCTTAAAATCTTTTATTCTTTGTGCATTCAATTCTTGTTTTAAAGCATAAAGTTCATCTTCCGTCATTTGGTCGAAATAACCTTTATGGTTTACTCTGCTCATGTTATACATTGTGGATGCAACAGTTGCTTTTATTCTTGTATCTATACTTGCAACATTTAAAGCAAGTCCGCCCCAACCGCAAATACCGATAATACCGATTTTTTCGGGGTCAACATTATCTTGAACGGATAAAAAATCTACCGCTGCTTGAAAATCTTCCGTATTGATATCAGGTGATGCCACATATCTCGGTTCACCTTTACTTTCACCCGTGTATGAAGGATCAAATGCTAACGTAATAAAACCTCTTTCAGCCATAATTTGTGCATATAAACCGGAACTTTGTTCTTTTACCGCGCCGAACGGACCGGAAACTGCAATTGCTGCCAACTTATCGCCTTTTTTATATGTTTTAGGAGTATATAAATCGCCTACAAGTTCTATACCGAATCTGTTTTTAAAACTTACTTTTTTTACGTCTACTTTTTCACTTTTAGGAAAAACTTTGTCCCAACCTTTTGAATCTTTTTTTGATGCTGCCATAACGCTTCCTCCCGAAATTAACAATACCGCCAACAAACTTGTTACTAATTTTTTAAACATGCTATCCTCCTATTTTATTTCTATTTGTTTTATAACTCTTGCAGGATTTCCAACCGCTATTGAATTCGCGGGAATATTTTTTGTTACAACACTTCCCGCACCTATAACCGCACCGTCACCTATTTCAACTCCGGGCAAAATTGTACAATCGGAACCTATCCAAACATTTTTACCTATTTTTACGGGACTCGGATGCAAATTTGCTCTTTTGTCAGGATTGAAATCGTGGTTCAATGTTGCAATTGTTGTATTATGCCCTATTAAAGAACCGTCACCTATTTCTATGCCGCCCTGATCTTGAAAACGGCAACATGCATTTATAAAAACATTTTTGCCTATTTTAATATTTTTACCGCAATCCGTATAAAAAGGAGGAAAACATCTGAAAGATTTATCTACTTGTGTTCCGGTAAGTTTTGAAAACAATTCAACTATTTGTTCCGGAGTATTGTACTTATTATTTATTTCACTTGTTATTTTAAGTGCCTCTTGAGACAATTTATGAAATATTACAAACATTTCGGATCCGTCGCAAATTTCTTCTTTTGTTGCCATTGTTTTTCTTAGTTTCTCTATATCTTTCATTAATTGTGTATTTATGTTATTCATAATATATTTTCCTTTTTCATAATTATTGCTTATTATTTTAAAAATAGCAAATACTTATATTTTATATTTAGATATGCTTGAAAAGCATAATAGAAAATTGTATTATTTATATATGGATATAAGAGTTTTAAAATATTTTTTAGCCGTGGCAAAAGAAGGATCCATAACAAAAGCCGCTAATGTTTTGCATGTTACACAACCTACACTATCAAGACAACTGCAGGATTTGGAAAAAGAATTACAGCATAAACTTTTTGTCAGAGGACAACATTCCGTTTCACTTACCGAAGAAGGGCACATTTTAAGGCAAAGAGCCGAAGAAATTGTTGATATGGCGGAAAAAACTAAAAACGAGTTTCTTTCAACGAAAGATATTATAAAAGGAACAGTTTATATAGGCAGCGGCGAAAGCCAAACAATAAGTTTAATAACGGATATTGCAAAGCAGGTTCAAACGGAATATAAAGAAATAAAATTTGATTTTTTAAGCGGAAATGCAGACGATTTATGTGAAAAGTTAGATAAAGGGTTACTTGATTTTGCTGTTTTAATAGAGCCGGTAAACATATCCAAATACGATTATATAACCTTACCTAAAAAAGACAGGTGGGGCATAATAATGAAAAAGAATTGTTCTTTGGCAAAGAAAGAAAATATTAAATTTGATGATTTAAAAAGTTTACCGCTTATAGTTTCAAGCCAATTGTTGAAAAAAACTTCCGTGGACGACATATTTTTTAAATGGTTTAAAGGGAATTTAAAAAATTTGGATATTGTTGCAACTTATAATCTTTTTTATAATGCGGGATTAATGGTAAATTCCGATATAGGATATGCACTAACTTTAGATAAACTTGTAAACACTTCTGAAATTTCGAACTTAATATTTAAACCGTTAAGCCCGAAACTTGAATCTAATTTAAATATCGTGTGGAAAAAATCTCAATTGCTTTCTCCTGCCGCAAAAGTTTTTTTTGAAAAGTTAAAGAAAACATTCTAACCATTATTGCATCGTTTGAATGGTTGCGTCAAGGGTGCACTTTGTAATAAACTTAAATAATAAAAAATGTTAAAAATATTGATTTTTGTATAACAAATAATGTAGAACATAAATTAACTTAATAAATAGTCGAAAACATATAAACTTCGTTAATAATTATAAGGAGAACAATATATATGAAGAAAATAATCGGATTGATTTTGGGTGTCATTTGTGTATCAAGTTTTGCTTTTTTTTACTTCTCTCAAAAAAGCGATAAAATAAGTTTGGAAATTTCTCAACCCGAGATAACAAAAATATCTCTGGATAGTGATAATAACAGTGTTTTGTCTAATCCCGATAAGGTATATATATATAATATACCGAATGATGATATTTTTCTTCAAAGAGGGGATAATGTATCGGACTATATAACCGTAAGTCCCGATTTAAGAGGAAAATGGATTTTGGAAAATGATAAACCCGACTTTTTAAAAATAGTTTTTACACCGGAAAAAGATTGGCTCGCAGATAAAAAATATAAAGTTTCAATAAACAAAAAAATATTTAAAAATCCGAAAAAAATAAAAAATTTAAATTTAAGTTTTTCCACAAAGCCCAATAATGTTAATATAGAAGATTTTAGTTTATGGCACAGTGAAAAAGATTTGTCTTTATTCGGCATAAAAGCTGTATTAAAATTTGATTTTCCTGTCGAAGAACTGGAAATTGTGTTAAGTTATAATAAGAAAGAAGTAAAACCGAAAATTACTTTCGATCAATATAAAAGATATTGTTTTATAAATTATGAACCGATACAATTGCTCGACACTAAACAGACTGCCGAATTAAAAGTCTTGGATAAGAAAAAAGAGTTGGTAATTCCTGAAATGAGTGAGTTCTTTAAATTGAACGAAATAACAACGGATATTGTCGGACAAAATGAAAATGCCGCACAGGCAATAATTATGGAATTCAGTGATTTCGTTTCCGCCGAAGAAGTGGAAAAAAATGTTGAAGTATATTTGTTGCCAGGTAACATTAATTGGAACGAAAAAACTTTAAAGTATGCCGAAGACTCTTTAAAGAAGTCGGAAAAACTTGCCGTAAAAGCTATGCCGCAGGATTCTGCGGGAACGATAGTTGCTCTTAAATATAATAAACCTTTGTATAACAGATATTTATATATCAAATTAAAAAATACCGTAAAGAGCAAAAGCAATTACAATTTAAAAGAAACTAAAGCTTATATAGAACCGATAAAAAATTATGAAACAGAATTGAAATTTATCGGTTACGGTAATGTTTTGGCTGCTTCCGGAGATAAAAACTTAACCATATATTCCAGATTGTTGGATAGTGTTGATGTAACGGTTTCAAGAATTTTTCCTGACAGACTAAACTTGTTTGTTTCTCAAAATTTTTACAGAACAAACAGTTTTTACGGCTATTACAATAATGACGATTACGCAAGCGATTACGGCTATTACTATGATCCGGGAATTCAAGATAAAGATATTGCCGAAGTTTTTACCGAAAGAATAAGACTTGTAAGCAGTCCTAATGTGAATTATTCATCAATAGATTTAAGCAAATATATAAACAGCGGAAAACTCGGTTTGTTCAATGTTGAGATAAGTGGCAACGGAATTAAACGCAAAAAATTTATTTTAATTTCCGATATAGGAATAATCTATAAAAAGGATGTCGATAACAGAATAAAAGTTTTTTGTGTTTCCGTTTCATCCGGTTTGCCTTTGGACGGTGCAAGAGTTTGCCTGCTTGCAAGAAACGGAACCGAACTTGTTGTTAAAAATACCGATTCCAACGGTACTTGCGAATTTGAAGATATTTCGGCTTTTATTAACGAAAAAGAACCCGAAGCCATAGTTGTAAGAGGTAATAATGATGTTGCCTTCATTCCTATAGACAGAGGTGACAGAGATATCGTATATTCGAAATACGATACAAGCGGAAGATCTGTAAGAGATATGAGATACAAACAGGCAGATTCTTATATCTTTACCGACAGAGGAATTTATAAACCCGGCGAAAAAGTAAAGTTTTCCGTAATTTTAATGAACGAAAATAAAACTGCTCTTAAAGGCTTTCCGATAAAAATTGAAATTGAAGATTGTGACGGCAGAACGGTATTTAATAAAACCGTTTCTTCATCATCCGACGGATTCAATGAATCCGAATTCCAATCGCAAACTACATCAAAAACAGGAACTTACAGAATAAACGTTTATAATGCCTCTTCGAAAAGAGGTGATTATTACTCGAAATTTCTTTCAAGTTGCGAATTTAAAATAGAAGAATTTAAAGAAGATAAATTAAAGATACAAACCTCTATCGAGGGCGGTTCGCATAAAGGTTGGCAATCTTTTGAAGGCCTTTCAGGTAAAGTAAATCTTCAAAACCTTTACGGCATTCCCGCACAGGGAAACGAAGTAAAAGCATCCGTATCTTTATACCCATACAAATTTCATTTTGAAGAATATAAAGACTTTACATTTTCGGATATTTCTTTAGACAATAAAGTAAAAATAAAACCCGTTCAAGATAACCTTGAAACAAAGAAAACATCTTCGACAGGTGAAGTTTCTTACGATTTATCTTTTTCGAAATATGAAGCGGGAACTTACAGATTATTGTTTAGCGCTGAAGGATTTGAACGTGAAAGCGGTTCAAGTGTAAAATCGGCTTCTCAGCAGTTAATTTCTCCGAATAAATATATTGTAGGATACAAAACATTAAGTGACCTTAACTTTATAGATAAAAATGCAAAAGCGGTTATTAAATTTATTGCCGTTGATAATGATTTGAAAAAGATAAGTTTGAATGAACTTAAATTAAAAACTTACAACCTTCAATATGTATCAGTTCCCGTAAAAGAGTATAACGGCAGATACAAATATCATTCCGTAAAACAGGAAAAAGAAGTTTCAAGCAAAAATTTTGCAATATCCGAAAACTCTACCGATTTCAGTATTGATACATCTGTTTCCGGAAACTATAAAATCGAAATTGTTGATGAAAACGGAACAATTCTTTTAAGTATGGAATATGTTGTTGCAGGTAACTCGAATCTTGGTTCTCAATTGGAAAAAAATTCGGAATTGTTCATTAATTTACGTAATGATATCGTAAAACGAGGCGGGGAATTGGAATTTAATGTTACCGCTCCTTTTACCGGAGTAGGATTAATTACAATTGAAAAAGATAAAGTTTATGCTTATAAATGGTTTAATATGGATACAAACAGCAAACTTTGCAAAATAACCGTTCCGGAAAATATCGATGACGGAGCATACTTAAATGTTTCTGTTTTGAAATCCAAAAATTCAAAAGAAGTATTTTTAAATCCTCACAGTTACGCTTTAAAATATTTTAAAATCGCATCCGATACGAAAAAAGAAGTAAAGCCGAAAATAACAGTTCCGGAACTTGTAAAACCGGGTTCCGAGCTTAAAATAGAATATTCAACATCGGAACCTGCCAGAATTATTCTTTACGGAGTTGATGAAGGAATATTGCAGGTAGCAAAATATAAAACTCCGGATCCTTTATCTTATTTCTTCAGAAAACCGGCACTTGATGTAACTTCGTACCAAACTTTGGATTTGTTCCTGCCTGAATTTTCCGTAATAAAAGAAGTTTACGGTATCGGCGGCGGTACGGGTTTTGATTCCGAAGCAGAAGCTCTTTTAAATGCCGGACTTAATCCCTTTAAAAGACAATCGTTGGCTCCGGTAGTTTTCTGGTCGGGAATAATTGACAGTGATAAAACACCTAAAAAATATACATATAATGTTCCGGATTATTTTAACGGACGTTTAAAAATTATGTGTGTTGCCGTAGGTAAAAAGACTTCTTTCGGCAGCAGCGAGAAATCCGTTATAGTAAGAGCTCCGATAGTTTTGTCGGCGGGAGCACCTGTTGTTGCAGCTCCTTCGGATGTTTTTGATGTTACGTTAAAAATTACAAACAGTAAAGAAGATTCCAAAGCCGGCGATTTTGAAGCTGTAATTTCTGTTTCGGATAACTTGGAAGTGTCGGGAGATAAAACAAAAACTGTTCATGTAGAATACGGTAAAGAAGATACTTTGACCTTTAAAGTTAAAGCGCTTGATAAGTTGGGAAATGCGGAAATTAAGTTTAATGTTACGGATAAACTTTCAGACGGTAAAGCAAAAATAACTTCCGCATTAAGTATTCGTCCCGCAAGCGTTTATGCAACGGATGTTACCGTAGGTGAAAGTAAAACCGAAAATTTCGAAGTTAAAAACTTTACAAATATTGACACTTATAACGAATTTTCCGATAAAAATATTGTTGTATCGAACAGTCCTTTGGTTGTAGCTTTCGGATTGGAAAAATATTTGGAAAAATTTCCTCACGGATGTACGGAACAGATTACAAGCCAAACTTATTCTTCTATAGCTTTATACGGACTTACTGAAGAAAACAGAACAATATTTAAGCGTTACATTGAAAAGTTAGCTCCGAGACAAAGAGTTGACGGCGGTTTTTCTCCGTGGCCGGACTATGAAGGAGTCAGTGATTATGCATCTCTGTATGTGCTGCAATTCCTTACGGATGCACAAAGCTTGGGATATGAAGTTCCCGGTGTAATGTTAAAGAAATTGTTGGATTGGGCAAGGAATTTTATTAAAGAACCTAACGATAAATATGAGGCGGATATGCAGGCCGAAGCGCTTTATCTTTTGGCAAGAAACGCTATAGTTTTAACGGGACAAATATCCAAGTTGGAAGATTATTTTGATAATAATGTTAAAAATTGGGCGGGAACAATATCGGGAGCATACATTGCTTCCACTTACAGATTGTTACAGAACGAAGATAAGGCACAGGATATAATAAAGAAATTTAAAGTTAAAGCCGAGAAAAATGATAATCAGGTTTATTCCGATTATGATTCCGACTTTGTGAGAAATTTAACATATGTTTATCTTGTATCAAAACATTTCCCGGAAATGTTAAATAATCCTGAGATTGCAAAGATAATACAAAATGCCATGGATAACATTGTGAACAAAAATTATAATACTTTAAGTTCCGCAAAGACTGTTCTGGCGGTTGCCGCTTATTCAACAGCTAATAAAGATAAAGATGATAATATAGAAATTTTCATTGACGGACAAAAGACTGAAAGAACACAAAACAAACTCGGATTTATGCAGGCGGCAATTCCGGCCAAAGCAAAGAATATAAGTGTGAAATCAAATACCACAGGTTCACTCGGATTGTTTTATGCGATAACACAACAGGGGTTTTTTAAAGATAAGAAACAAAACATATCAAAAGGTTTGCAAATTGATAAAAAATATTTTGATAAAGACGGAAACGAAACCAACCTTGTTAGAGTAGGGGACGAAATCAAAGTTAAAATTACCATCAAAACAACAGACAAAAAATATGTATCAAATATGGTTGTAACGGACTTGTTACCCGGCGGATTAAGTATTGTCCCCGGAAGTTTAAACGGTACGTTTGACAGTTTTGATGTCAGGGAAGACAGAGTATTAATTTATACATCTGTCGGTTCGGAACCCAAAGAGTTTTCTTATGAAGCAAAAGCTGTTGCTTCGGGAAGTTTTGTTTTGCCTGCGGTTGAAGCTTGTCATTTGTACGATTTAAACAGATATGCCGTTTCAAGCGAATCCGTATTTAAAGTAAATCCGCGCAAGTAGAAAACTGATTGATTTTAAGATTTGCTATGTTAAACTTTTTTAAAAAATATGCCAAAAATATTATTGCTTTTATAATAATATGTTCGGTAATTGTTTTAATAATAAGATTTTTCCCGAGACCGAAAATCTTAAATGATTATACTTTTTCAAAATCATTTTTCTCGCATGACGGGAAACTTTTACGTGTTACCGTTTCTTATGATGACAAATACAGGGTTTTTTATCCGTTAAACGAAATACCCGAACAAATTCAACAAGCGGTTTTGCTGTATGAAGATAAGAATTTTTATTTTCATATCGGTATAAATCCTGTTTCTCTTTTAAGAGCAATAAAGACTACTTTTATATCAAAAAGCGGAAAACAGGGTGCATCTACAATTACAATGCAAACCGTAAGAATCCTGTACAATTTAAATACCAAGACCGTTGCGGGAAAAATCAAACAGATATTTTTAGCTTTATGGCTTGAAATGAGATATTCCAAAAAAGATATTTTGGAAGCATATTTCAACATAGCACCTTACGGTTATAATATTGAAGGTATAGGTGCCGCTTCTTTAATTTATTTTAATAAAAGGTTACAAGATTTGGAGTTGCATGAACAACTTACGCTTGCCGTTATTCCGCAAAATCCGAATATCAGAAGACCGTCCTTAAAAACCGGATTTGAAAAAATGAAAGTTGCAAGAAAGATATTGTACGACAAATGGAAAAAGAAGTATCCCGAGTCAAAAAACAAAGAACATTTTTTTGATATGCCAATGGACATAAAAAGTCCCAAAGAACTTCCGTTTTACGTTCCGCATGTTGTAAATTATTTGAACTCAAAAATAAACAAAAACGAAATTTATACAACTATAGATTTAAAACTTCAAATGTTGTTTGAACAATATATAAAAAAATATATAGACAGAAACAGTTCGTTGGGTATAAAAAATGCTTCCGTATTGCTGGTGAACACAAAAACAATGCAGGCGGAAGTTGCCGTAGGGTCAGCCGATTTTTTTAATAACGATATTTTGGGACAAATCGACGGGGTAAGAGCCAAAAGAATGGCCGGTTCCGTATTAAAAACTTTTATTTACGGTTTGGCTTTGGAGAACGGACTTATTTGTCCGACAACACTGTTAAAAGATACATTTCATTATTTTTCCATTTATGCACCGGAAAACTCGGACAGACAATTTGCGGGACCTGTTTTTGCGCAGGATGCTTTGGTTAACAGCAGAAACATTCCTGCAATAAAACTTTTGCAGGATATCGGTATAGAAACTTTTTTAAATCTTCTTAAAACCGCCGGTATAACAAAACTTAAATCCGCCGAACATTACGGTGTAAGTGCCGCGATAGGAACCATAGATGTTTCAGTTGAAGAAGTTGCAAAGTTATATTCTTCTTTATTGAACGGGGGGAAAACGGAAGAAATAAAATATGTTACGGATGACAGAAAAGAATCCGATACGGAAAGCGATAAAACAATATTTTCAAAAGAAACGGCATTTATTTTGTTTGATATGTTGTCACACAATCCCGCTCCGCAAAATTTTAATATAAAAGATAAATACGGTAATAACATAAAAGTTGCATGGAAAACAGGAACATCTTATTGCTTTAAAGATGCTTGGGCGGCCGGAGCATTCGGTGATTATGTTTTGGTTGTTTGGGTCGGTAATTTCTCGGGGGAAAGTAATTCCAATTTCTGGGGAAGGACTGCAGCCGGAAACCTGTTTTTTGAACTTATAAGAACAGTTGTTCTTAATAAAAAAGATCAAAACTTTTTTTATCCGGATATGAAAGATTTAAATATAAAAAAAATACATGTTTGTTCCGTTAGTGGAGCTATTGCAAACAAATTTTGCCCGAAGAAAACAGACTGCTATTTTATACCGGAAAAATCTCCTATAAACTTATGTGATATTCACAGAAATATTTTAATAGATAACAAAACAGGTTTAAGAACAAATGTTGAAGTTAAAGGAAAAACTCATTATGAAGTGTATGAGTTTTGGCCGTCGGATATTTTAAGTTTGTTTGAAAAGGCGGGTATAAAGAAACAACTTCCGCCGAAATATATGCCGAATATAGAACCGGAAGATATATCGGTATCCGGCAACCCGCCGAAAATATTTTTACCGTTGGAAGATGTTATTTATAAAATAGTACCCGGGGATAAGATCATTCCTTTAAAAGCCGACATTGATGCCGATGCCGATACCGTTTATTGGTTTGTTGACGGCAATTTTGCTGGCAACAGCAAAAAAAACGAAACACTTTTTATAACCGCTTTAAGCGGTACACACAATATTATTGCAACAGATGATTTGAACAGATATGCATATTCTTCGTTTACCGTGGAATATTAAGATTAATCGATAAAAATTTTTATTAATGAAAAAGATAAAAAAGAAGATATCCCTAAATAAAATTACATAGTTTGAAACAAACAAATTATCGCAACGATTGCCAAAATTATTCCGATGATATTTATAATATTTATTTTTTCTTTAAAAACCGCCGTGCCTGTAATTGTGCCGAGCGATATTACACCTAAGTTCATTGCCGCAAAAATCAGTGTGGGGTTATTACTGTATGATTGATGTGCACGGAAATAAAAATAAATGTTACCGAAGTTTAAACATCCCAAAATTATTCCGCCAAATATACTTGCCTTTGTCCACTTTGTTTTTCGTATGATTAAATATGCAAATAATATTATTGCGGACAGAATAAATGTTGCACACAAATTAGTTGCCGTCATTGCTACATTTTTTGATAACTGTTTAAACAATATATCAATTATTCCGTAACCGAACCACACCGCAAGCAACGTCCAAATTGCACCTGTACCGGTTACTTTATTTTTAGGTTTATAAACTAGTGCCGACAGCGAAATTATTGCTAAAATAACCGACAAAATTTTACCCATGGAAAGAATTTCACCGAAAATTAAAAATGATGCCAATATCGGTAAAAATAACGATAATCTTTGTGCCGCATCCGATTTTGCTATACCTGCACGATTAACGCATTCACCCATAATAATAAAAACACTCGGTAACAAAATTCCCAGCGGTAACAGAATTTGCCATTCGGATAATAAAGTATTGAAATTATCACTGAAATTCGGTTTAAATAAAATAAAAGCACTGATTGCAGCTGTTGGATAATTAATAGCTACAGCCTGATCAATTGAAATTTTTTTATTCTTAGATATTTTTAATAATATCGATACGGCTACGCTGCATACGATACTGAATATTAAGTAATACATAGTTTTATATCTCTCTGTTGTAAAATATTAAAACAATTATAAAATATTATTAAATTTAATAAAAGATTGTGCACAAGTTTGTCGCACAAAAAGTATACAAATTTTATATAATATAAAAGATATATAAAATATATTTTTAAAGGACAAAATAATGGCTGAAATTGCATTGGTAACCGGAGCAAGCAGAGGTATAGGCGCTGAAATTGCAAAAACACTTGCAAGAGACGGGTTTGATATTTGGTTAAATTACAGATCTAACAGTCAAAAAGCTAACGAAGTAAAACAGGAAATAGAAAAACTCGGCAGAAAATGTACTCTTTTGGAATTTGATGTTACCGACTTTGAAAAAACAAAACAAGCTTTGGAACCTATGTTATTAAACAACGAAATTCCTTTTGCAATAATTAACAATGCGGGATTCAGAAGAGATAATCTTCTTGCATGGCTTACACAGGAAGAATGGAAATCTGTAATTAATGTTAATCTCGACGGATTTTTTAATGTGGTAAAACAAATTTTACCTTACATGTTAAACAAAAAAAGAGGCAGAATCGTCAGTATCGCTTCCGTTTCGGGACATATCGGTGTTGCAGGTCAAACAGGATACAGTGCGGCAAAAGCAGGTATTATAGGTGCAAGCAAATCTCTTGCCGCGGAAGTTGCAAAGAAAAACGTTTTGGTTAATGTTGTATCTCCCGGTTTTGTAGAAACGGATATGCTTGAAGGATTACCTATAGATGCTATTCTTAAAACAATACCTTTAAGAAGGTTGGGAAAACCTCAGGATATAGCGGAACTCGTTTCGTTCTTATGTTCTCAAAAAGCCAACTATATTACAGGTCAGGCAATACAAGTTAACGGTGGTATATGCTAAAAAAGTACGATACGGTTATAATCGGCTCCGGAATAAGCGGCTTAACTTCAGCAATCCTTTGCGCAAAAAAAGGACTTAAAACTGCCGTTATAGAGCAATCATCAAATATAGCACCGTTATTTTCGGGATTTACAAGAAAAGATGTTCATTTCGAAACGGGATTTCATTATACATACGGGCTTGGCAAAGGCGAAATAGGTGACTATTATTTTAAAGATTTAGGGTTAGACATAAAATCAAAATTATTGAAAAAAGACGGTTACGATAAAATAATTTTTCCTTCCGGTAAAAGTTTTGAAATGGTTTACGGAAGAAACGATTTGGAAAAAAAGTTGATATCCTGTTATCCCGATGAAGAAAAAGCAATAAAAGAATATTTCGATAAAGTTTATGAATGTTATAACAAGTTACCGTTTTTAAATATACATAAAAACAGTTCTTTTGATATTAATGTTTCGGTTGCAACACAGGAAAGTGTTAAAGATATTTTGGATTACTATTTTAAATCGGACGAATTAAAAGTAATACTTGCCGCGGGTTTCTTTTTGCACGGTACTTCGTTAGACAAAATATCGTTCGGTGAACAGGTTTGTGTTTCGGGCGGTCTTTACGACAGCGCATACAGCATTGTCGGCGGGGGAAGAGCGGTAGTTAATGCATACAAAAAAGTTTTACAGGATTTAAAAGTTGATATATTCTTAAACACTAAAGCATTAAAAATAGATTTAAACGATACAAAAAAAACAGTAAGAACAAAAGACGACGATTTTGAGTGCGATGTTTGTATATCTACAATACATCCGAAACAATTTTTAAATATTGCTCCGGAAAAAGTTTACAGAGAAAGTTATAAATCTCATATACGGGAAAAAGAAGAAACTCCCGGCTTTTTTACGGTTTATGCAAGAAATAACGGTAAGAAAGTTGAAAACACAAACATATTTGCTCTTTCGGATTACAATTTAAATTCTTTTTTCGATTACAACAACGAAAACAAAAGCCTGCATTTGAATTTTTCGGATACCGATCCGCAAGCGGTAAATATAACCTGTTTGGTTCCTTCGGACATAAATTATTGGTCGCAGGATAAAACGGAATATAAGAAACAAAAAGAATATTTTGTTGATATAATAAAAAGAAATCTTAACGATAAGTTAAAAGATACAGCGGAAAATTTGGAGTTTTTGGACAGTTCAAGTCCGTTAACAACAAAAAAGTATGTCGGGTACACAGGGTCTTACGCATTGGAACACGATATGCATAAAATGACATTGTTCCCGATGACAAAAATTAAAGGATTATTCCTTTCGGGACAATCCGTAATTACTACCGGATTTTTGGGAGCAATTATTACGGCTTATGTAATAGATAAAATAATGGAGAAACAAAATGGTTGATTATCACAGAGTAGTTATAACCGGAGCCGGAGCAGTTTCACCTTACGGTGCGGGCGTAGATACACTTGTTGAAAACCTTCTCAATAATGTCGGTGCCGTTCAGTTTATACAGGAATTAAAAGATACACCTTTTATAAACAGTTTTGTTGCATGTAAAGTTCCGGAAATAGATTTTACTTTTATACCCAGACAATACAGAAGATACATGACAAAAATGTCTTTGTATGCCGTTATGGCATGTCAGGAAGCATTGAAAAATGCAAGTATCGAAAAACCTTCCGATGATACCGCTTTATATATCGGTTCTACGATGAGCAGTATAAGTTCATGGTTGGAATTTACAAAGAAATATTTTGATAAAGAGTTGAACATGGTTAAAACTATGGCGGTGTTTCAGGTTTTGAATCATTCACCGTTGGCAAATGTTGCTCAGGCGTTGGATATGAAAGGTCCGGGGTATTTCGTAAGTAATGCTTGTGCTTCAAGTCTTACAAATATCGGTCTTGCTTACCAAATGATAAAAGCGGGTTTTATTAAAAGAGCATTGTGCGGCGGAACGGAAGAATATCATCCTATATTTACAGGCTGTTTTTCAATATTAAATGCCGCAAGTACAAACTTTAACGATAATCCTCAAAAAGCATCAAGACCTTTCGATAAAGACAGGTGCGGTATTGTTTGTTCCGAAGGTTGTGCAATGTTGTATATAGAAAGTTTGGAATCGGCACTGGAAAGAAAAGCAAACATCCTTGCCGAAATCAAAGGATTTGCAACAAACACGGAAACCAAAAATATCGCTCACCCTTCAAGAGACAGTATGCAACAATGTATACAAATGGCATTAAACGATGCAAAACTGAAAACAACGGATATCAATTTGGTAAATGCTCATGCAACAAGCACTGTTGCGGGTGATATAGAAGAAGTTTCCGCAATAGGTAACGTGTTCGGAAAAGATATAAAAGTTAACAGTTTAAAAGGTCATATCGGTCATTCGATGGCTGCTTGTGGAAGTATGGAATTAATTAGTATAATGAAAATGATGTTGAAAAATAAGGTTGCGGGAACATTGAATTTAGACAATATTGACGAACAATGTAACGTTGTAAACCATATAAGAAGTACGCAGGAAATAAAAATTAACAATTTTGTAAAAAACAGTTTTGCATTGGGCGGAACAAATGCAAGTATTGTTATAGGGAGATACAATTAAATGAATAAAGAAGAGATTATTCAAAAAGTAAATGCTGCTTTAATGAAAGAATTTGAAATACCTGAAGAAAAATTGGTTCCTACCGCAACATTTGCGGATATGCAGGTAGACAGTCTTGATGTTGTTGATATGGTAATAACTTTCGAACAGACATTTAAAATAGATATAAGAAACAATTATAAGCCCGGCTCATTTACGAATTTGGGCGGACTTTACGATTTCATAGAAAAACTTATAAACGAAAAGAAATAAATGAGTTTTGTTAAAGATATTTTTGTAGCGGTCATCGGGTTTATCGCTTTCGGCATATTCGGACTTTGTTTGATATGTTATTATCCGTTTTGTGTTTTAAAAAAGTTCGAAGAAAATTATGTCAGAAAAGAATTTTATAACCTTTCGAAGTTTGTGATGACCGTTGTAAAATTTATCAGCAAAAGTTTTGTTGTTGAATTTAAAGAAAAAAATACAGACGGTCCGTGCGTGGTGGTGGCAAATCACAGTTCGATATTGGATATAGTCGTATTCAGCAGTGTAAACTTCAAAGATGCCGTTTTTTTAAGTAAAGGTTGGCCTACAAGAATTCCCTTAATGAACAAATATTTAAAAGCCGCAGGAAATGTTATTTTCGATGAAAATACAAGTTTCGAAGAATTGTGTTCGTTGGTAAAAAAAGCATTCGATAAAAATTTAAAAGTTATAGTTTTTCCGGAAGGAACCAGAAGCGAAGACGGAACGGTTAAAAGGTTTCATAAAGGTGCTTTTTTAATAGCACAGAAACTTGGTGTTCCGGTACTTCCTGTTTGTGTTAAAGGGTTGGATAAAACAATAAAGAAAAATTCCGTAATAGTAAGATCTTGTGATGTGAAGATAACGGTTATGAACAAAATTGTTGTACCTAATGAAGAACAAGTGTTGGATATTACAAGAAAAACAAGACAACTCATTGCGGAAGAAATGGCAAAACAAAGCGGAGAAGGAATTAATATAACAAAATTAATGTTGCACAGGCCTCCTATGTTGCTTGTAGACAAAGTACTTGAAGTAGACGGTGACTTTGCAAGAACATCTTTTGAAATAAAGCCCGACAACATATTCTTGGATAAAAATAATGTGTTGAAAAGATCCGCACAAATAGAAATAATGGCACAGGCACTTGCGGCATCAAATGCTTTTGACAGTAAACAAAAAAATAAACCCACACAAAAAGGTTTTTTGGTTATGTTAAAAAATATTACTTTTTTTGCGGATGCAAAATGCGGTGATATATTGGAATGTCACATAAATATAGTGGATTTTATAGCACAAACACACATTGCACAAGGTAAACTGTTTAACCAAACAGGCACTTTGTTGTGTGAAGGTGAAATAAGAATATATTGTTTTGACTGAAAATGAAATACATTTTAATTTGTTTAACAATTTTTTTATTAGCAGTATCTTCTTACTCTTTCCAAACAGACAACTTTTCAAAAGTAGAAAGTATCAGCAGCGATTTTGTTATGGAAAAACAGTTGTCCATTGCACAAAAACCTTTAATAAGTAAAGGTCACTTCTATTTTAAAAATTCCGGTTTTTTGTATTGGTCTTATGACAGTCCTTTTGTTTCCGGATACTTGTTGGAAGATTCAAAAGTATACTCATGGAAATATATCGGTTCGAAGAAAAAAGTTGAAGATATAACAAAACAAACTTATGCGAAAAGAATGGTTGAATTTATCTATATGTTCTTGTCTATGGATATGGAAAAAATTTCGAAAGTTTATAATGTACAAGAGTTGGAAAACAGTTTGGAACTTTATCCTAAAAAAAATGTTAAAGGTAACACATTGGAAAAAATAAAACTTTCTTTCGATTTGGAAAATTCCGTTGTTACCGAAGTGGATATAATAGATAAGTCCGGTGACAATACCATAATAAAATTTAATAATTCGTTAACAAATACGGATATTCCGTCAAACCTCAGAGATATACTTAATGAAAAATAAAATTGTATTAATTTTGTTTATCTTGTTTTTTTGTGTGTCCGCATTCTTGTTTGCCAAAATAAAGTATCAGGAAAACATTTTGGTGATGGTACCGTCATCTTTGACCGACCAAATCGAACTGTTGCAACAAACACCTTTTTCAAACAAACTTTTCGTTGTTGTAAGTGCACCGGATACAGATACATTAAATTCAGCGGTGGAAACAGTAAAAGATAAATTGAAAGATTGTCCGCAAATTTCCGAAAGTCAAAAAACAGATAAAAATTTTATTTTATCGTACTACTACAATCTTCCTTACTTGTGGACACAACAGTTACAGGAACAAGTTGAAAGTTTAATGACAAAAGAAAGTTTGCAGGAAACAAACGAAAACAATGTTATGCTTTTGTTTTCACCGGAAGGAAACTTTTTTAAAGATATTGTTCCTGCTGATCCCGTAGGAATTGTGCCCGTTATACTTGAAAATTTTAAGAAACTTAACTTTGCGGGGCAAAATCTTGATTTTACAAACGGATACTTTACTGACGATAAAAACAATACGGCTTTACTGTTGTACAACACAAACAATAACGAGTTCGACAGATCTCAGGCAGACAAAATAATAAACTGTATAAAAGATATAAATGGTTCGTTACCGCAAGATTGCAGAGTTTTTTCGTTAGGCGCTGCAAGATACACTCAGGAAAATAACAGTATCATAGTTAACGACGTAAAAAAGATTTTAATCATTTCAATACTGCTTATATTTTTGGTTTTTGTTGTGTTGGTTAAAGATAAATATGCAATATTTGTTTATACCGTTCCGCTGCTTGTGTTGATACCGTCTGCGGCATTTACATTTTTAAAGTTCGGATTTTTGTCCGGTATAACGTTGGGGTTCGGTTCCATACTTATGGGACTTGCCGTGGATTACAGTGTATATGTTTATTATTCGTTCAAATCTTCAAACAAAGATATAAAAAAATCGGAAATATTAAAAAAAGTTTCAAAGCCTATAATGTTGAGCGGACTTACATCAATAATGTCGTTTCTTGTCCTGTATTTTTGTGACATTATATTGTTCAAACAGTTGGCATACTTTGCAGTGTTCGGGTTAATATATGCGGTATTAATTGCGATACTCTTGGCACCTATTTTCTATAAATTACAAAACAAACAAACGACAGAAATAAAGTTGCCTGAAAGTATAAACTGTAAATTTTCAATAATTCTTATTATCTTAATTGTTGTTTTAGGATTAATAAGTTTAAAGTTTATAAAAACGGACTTTTCGTTGGAATCGTTAAACAGTGTATCGAAACAATGTTTGCAGGACAGAAAAATGTTTGACGAGTTTGTCGGATATGATACCAATACAAAATCCATGTTGTTTGTGGGCGGGGAAGCAAAAGAAGAAATATTGTCATTAAGCAACAAAATATCGAATTTCGATATACTTAATTTCGTTCCTTCAAAAGAACAAAAGGAACAAAATCTTAACAGGTGGAAACAGTTTTGGAACAGAGAAAGAATTTCGAAACTAAAAAAAGATATAAACTCTTTTTATGAACAGTACGGTATAGATACAAATATCTTTAATCAATTTTATAACTTTCTTGAAACGGCACAAGGCCCGAAAGATGTTAAAGAATTTGATATTACAACAATGTATAATCCGTTTATAAAATTTAAAAATAAAGAGTATATGATACATTTTGTTGAAGAAGGATTCACTTTGCCGCAGGAATTTAAAGATAACAAAAACATTGTTTTACTTTCACAAAAAGAGTTGCAAAATGCATTGTCCGACAAAACAATTAAAACAATATTTTTTGTTACACTGTTTATTTTGTTGTCGGACTTTTTTCTGTTAACGTTCAGTTTCAAAAACGTTAAACTTGCTTTGGTTTCGTTTATTCCGATACTTGTATCTGTAAGCACATTTATAATTTTAAGTTCTGTGTTTTCCGTAAAGTTAAACTTGTTTTCGTTGTTTTGTTTACCGTTAATTATCGGGTTATCGGTAGATTATGTTATTTTTATAGTGCACCAATACACAAAATCCAAAACATTGTACCCTTCTATGGCGGTAGTGGTGGCTGCATTGTCGAGTTTGGCAGGGTTCGGCTCACTTATATTTGCAAACCATACGGTATTGTTCTCAATGGGGTTTGCTTTAAGTGTCGGAATAATAGTTTCCGGTTTTGTAAGTGTATATGTTATGCCTAACATAATAAAAAAAGTAACAAAAATTTTGCCGGTATTTTTAATGGTTTTTCTTATAGGTTGTTCTTCCGTACCGAAAACAAACAGTGTTGATACCAAACAAAATATACAGGCAATAGAAACCCAATATTATCAAGGCGAAATGGATGATAAACTGTTTTTTACTGCGGCAATAAATAAAATAAACGATAAAGAGTACAGGGTAATTACATTAAACGAGCTTGGGACAAAAATGTTGGATACCACATTCACTTGCGATACGATAAACACTCATTACAAAATAAAATTTTTACCGAAAATAACAGCTGATAAGTTATCAAGATTTTATATCACTTTCCTGTTTCATAAAGATTATTTAATCAGTAGTATGCAAGACAACAAAATTTTATATAATAATGAAGATAAAACAATATCTTTTTGGAGTCAAAATGAATTCGGTAATTGAAGATATAGAAAGAATTTATAAGCCTGCAGATAACGGTGCAACATTTACTTTTCCGGAAGACTTTGTTGCTTTTAAAGGGCATTTTCCGCAACAACAGTTGTTGCCGGCAGTTGTACAGGTGGAACTTGCAATATTTGTTTTATCTAAAGCATTAAAAAAAGAAGTTAAACTGAAAACGGTAAAAAAAGCAAAATTCGTATCTCCTATTTTCCCGAAAGAAACCGTAAACTTAACTTATGCTGATAAAGAAACTTTTTACGATATATCTATAAAAAAAGATGAAAAAGTAATATCTAATTTTCAAATAATAGTGGAATAAATTATGCTGACAAAAGAATTTTTTAAAACAAAAGCCGGTGATCCCAAACCGTTAACCTGCGAAGTTAAAAGAAAAGTTCGTTTCGATGAACTTGATCCGTTAAATGTTATGTGGCACGGTAACTATGCAAGTTTTTTTGAAGATGCCAGAGTTGCAATGGGTATAAAATACGGTATCGGTTACACCGAGTTTGCCGACAGCGGTGTTATTATACCGATAAAAAGATTTTTTATCGATTACATTGCACCGTTGGAATTTAATAAAGAGTACACCGTAAAAGCCATACTTCATTGGAACGAAGCACCCAGACTTGATTTCGAGTACGAAATATATTCAAGCGATAACAAGTTGGTCACAAGAGCATACACAATTCAAATGATGACGGATAAGGACAAAAATCTTGTTTTGGTAAAACCGAAATTTTACGAAGAGTTTTGTAAGAAATGGCAACAAGGATTAATAAAATAAATATGTATAAACCCTTGGTAGCAGTTCCCTTATATAACCATTCAAAAACTTTACCGACGGTAATAGACGATGTAAAAAAATATTTTACGGACATTTTAGTTGTTGATGACGGCAGTACCGACAATTCCAAACAAGTTATATCCGAGTTAAATGTAAATTGTATAACTCACGAAAAAAATCAAGGTAAAGGACAAGCCATTTTAACCGCAGCGAAATATGCCAAAGAAAACGGTTTTACACACATTTTAACCATAGATGCCGACAACCAACATTATGCCGAAGACCTTTTTAAGTTAAGCGAAATTGCCGAACAAAACGATAAGTCGATAGTTATAGGTTACAGAAATTTTAATACGGAAAATGTGCCGGGTTCATCAAAGTTCGGCAGAGAATTTTCCGGTTTTTGGGCAAGAGTTCAAACAGGTAAAAAAGTCGGTGATATTCAAAGCGGATTAAGAGTTTATCCGTTAATAATATTCGATTATTTAAAGTTTCACGATAAAAGGTACTCTTTCGAAGTGGAAGTTATTATAAAGTCCATATGGGCGGGTTTTGATGTAAAAGAAGCCGATGTAAAAGTAAAGTACCATAAAGGCAGGGAAAGAGTCAGCCATTTTAAAAAGTTTCAAGATAATTTAAGGTTATCGATTTTGAATACCAAGTTAACCGTAAGAGCAATGATACCGTACCCGCACAAAAAGTATATAGTTAACAAAGATAATCAGGTTGTATCGTTGAATCCGTTTAAAGTTGTAAAAGCGGAACTTAAAAAAAATAAAAGTCCGTACAATCTTGCCGTAAGTACAGTGTGGGCAGTGTTTTGGGGAAGTATTGCTTTACCGGGAATAAGAACAATGATATTGTTATTCGGTATGGGATACTTCAATTTGAACAGAGCAATTTGTTTAAGTTTGGATAAACTTGCTATGCCGCCGTTTATTCCTGCAATAGCAATAGAAGTCGGTTTTTTTATCAGGCACGGGAAATGGTTAACTGAATTTAATTTAACTACTTTGGGATATCAAGCACCTCAACGAATTTGGGAATGGATATTGGGGTCGCTTGTGGTAGCACCTGTATTTGCGGTGTTGGTGGGAATAATAGTTTTTTTTATAGGTAAAATTGTCAGGAGAGGTTTAATTTTAAGTGGCAGATAATTGGACCGGAGCAAGTGTTGCTTCTTCTTTCAAACATAAAATATTTTATTTTTTAATAAAAACAGGCGGCAGGTACTGTGCTTACTTGCTACTGTATTTTGTTGTCGCTTCTTATGCGATAGTTCCGAAATTCAGAAGAAAAGCATATCCCTACATAGAAAAACGGTTCGGAAGACCGAACTTTTTCTCAAAATTTCGGCATTGTTATAAACTGTTTTTATCGTTCGGTAAAACGTTGGTGGATAAAGCGGTGTTCGGTATTTTAGGCAAAATAGAAATTTTGTCATCGCAACAAGACAGAGATTTGTGTACCGACTTATACAACCAAGGTAAAGGTCTTATATTTATAACGGCGCATTGCGGTGCCTGGCAAAGTGCAATGGCGGCATTTGATTTTATAAAAGCAGATAAATATGTTTTATATAAACGTGTTAAAGAAGATGTGGATAAACAAGTTTACGAACATGGTAACAGAAAACAAAACATAAAGTTTATAGATCCTACAGGTCCTTACGGAGGAACTGTGGAAATGTTGTCCGTATTACAAAAAAAATCCATAGTTTGTGTTATGGGTGACAGAACATTCGGTTCACAAAAGAACGAAATATCGGTAAACTTTTTGGGACATACTATAAATGTTCCCGGAACAATATACAGAATCGCTTCAATTACACAAACACCGATAGTTATAGTATTTTTTCCTACAAAAAGTGACGGAAAATTTGATTCAATGATTTTAGATAATTTTGTTGTTGAAGATAAAGGTGCAAAAATAACAAATTATAAAGAGTATGCCGAAAAGTTTGTTACCGCTTTGGAAACGTTCACTAAACAGTACCCGTACCAATTTTTTAATATTTACAACATATGGAATTAATTTCCATTTCCATATAGTTTTGAAACATATTCAGTAAATACTCTATGTAACAAATCTTCTGGAGAACCATTAACAAAAACGATGCTATTACTAGTTGCTTTTAAAGAAGATTTGTATATTGTTAAATTATCTTTTAATGCTAAAACTAAAATTTCTACTTGTACTTTATCTCTCCTGCCGGACCATGCTGTATTTCTATCTTCCCAATGAGATATAATTGGGTACACTAAAATATCAGCACCTTCTTTTTCTGCAATTTCTTTTGTGTCGTTAAGAGACTCTGCTGTATTTCCCGTATAAATTTCATTGGCATGTTTGAAAAATGCAGTATATAAAGCTTTCTGTGTTTTTATACCTGAACCATCATATTTTATTGAACCATAAGTACCATCTTTAGGTAAAGCAATAAAAATAATTTGATCTGGATTTAATGAATTCTCCTTATTTGAGTAGTTATTTACTTGATAACTTGCACAAGAGTTTAAAATAAACATACAAAATATAACTAATAATCCTTTTAATTTCATAATGCCTCCAATGTTTTATTGTGAAATTATATAATATTTTAATTTACAATTGAATAAAACAAATAATATAATAATATATAGTTATTATTAAAGGAGAAATCAATGATTCCAACTTCACTTGAAGATGTAAAAAAAGTATTGAAACAAAACTTAGAATTGGAAGGAATAGATATCGACAGCACTACAGGTGACACTCCTCTTTTTGAAGGGTTAGGATTAGACAGTTTGGATGCCATAGAACTTATTGTGGTTTTAAAAAAGAATTACGATATTTCCATTGAAGATATGAAACAAGGTAAAGAAGTTTTTCAAACATTTGAAACTTTAAGAAAACATATTGAAGAAAACAGAAAAAAATAATGAAAACGATAATAAGTTCAATGTCTTGTGTGTGCAGTTTAGGCACAACATTGGAAGAAATATCCGACAATATTTATAATAAAGTAAGTGTACCGACACATATTACAACCAGATTCGAAAGTTCATATAAAAACGATTATCCCGTTTATCTTGTACCGGAAAAACTTTTATCACAAAAAAAAGAAGACGAATCTTACGGCTTTTTGTTTGTAAGAACTTGCGTGGAACAAGCATTACAACAAGCCAAACTGTCAAAACAGGATTTACAAAAGTACAGAGTAGGTATCATATTGGGAACATCCGTAAATGCCTCTTTCAACTGTTTTGATTTTTATAAACAATACAAAAAAAATGAAGTATCATCATATTGGGATTTAGTGGATTATTTCAGTTATTCACTCACTGAAAGATTACAAAAATATCTTTCTGTTTCAGGTTTACATGCCACAATAACAACGGCATGTGCGTCTTCCACCGATGCAATAGGTATCGCAGGCCAGTGGATACAACAAGACTTGTGCGATATTGTAATTTGCGGAGGTACGGACGAACTTAACATTATTCCGTATACCGGTTTTATAAAGTTGTTAATAGCAGGTAAAAATCCGTGCAGTCCGTTTTCCAAAAACAGGGGCGGAATAAATATCGGTGAAGGGTGCGGAATACTTGTTTTGGAAAAAGAAGAAATTTTTAAACAAAGAAATATAGAAAATGCAGGTTATGTTTTGGGGTACGGTAACTGTTGCGACGGGTACCATCCCACAACACCCGCACCGGACGGTATCGGTTTAAAAAATGCCGTAATGCATGCAATGAAAGATGCCGGTATAAAAAAAGAAAATATAGCATTTATAAATGCGCACGGTACGGGAACACACGATAACGATTTAACCGAATCTAAAGTGTTTAACGAACTGTTGAAAGATGTTCCGGTAATGGCATCCAAAAGTCATACGGGGCACACGTTGGGTGCTGCAGGTGCAATAGAAGCGGTACTGAGTTTAATTGCATTAAACAAAAAAGAAATACCGAAAGCGGCAAACTTTAAAGAGTTTGATGAAGAAATAAATTTTGTGCCGGTACTTGAAAACACAAAAACGGAAAAACATGTTGCATTATCCGACTCGCTTGCTTTCGGCGGTGTTAACAGTGTTATTATTTTAGGTGACAAAAATGCTTAAAAATGTATCTGTAATTTCAACATATAATACGGACAACATTGCAGGCTTGGAAAAAGATTTCGAACTGAAAAAAATCAGAAGAATGGACTTCTTTTCCAAACTTGCACTCAAATCCGCAGCCAACTGTTTAAAAATTGCAGATATAAGTTTGGAAGAAAATAAAAATATAGGACTGATTGTTGCCACGGGGTACGGGCCCGTAAAAAAGACTTGCGACTTTATGGACTCCATTATAGATTTCGGTGACGAATGTGCAAGTCCGAACGCTTTTTCATCTTCCGTTCATAACAGTGCATTAACAACAATATCCATTTTGTTAAACATAAAAGGTCCGTCACTTACTGTCAGCAATTTAGATTCTTCTTTTCAAAGTGCGTTGGCGATAGCGCAAACTTGGTTGTCGTGCGGTATGGCAGAAAAAGTTCTTGTGGGTGCGGTAGACGAAATCCATACAGTTGCACAAAATATAATTGAAAATAATGTTGAAGTGTTTAAAGATTTTAGCAACAAAAATGTCGGGTTCGGAAGTGCATTTTTCTTGTTGGAAAAATCTCAAAATAATATAGATGTTAATTTGGAAAATAAAACAGACAGCAAATTTTATCCGTCTTGCTTGGCAATGAAACTGTCCAAAAAGTATTCGCTTATTTTAGATAAACAGGATATAGAAACTATCAGTTGCGATTTCATTAAAACGGAACTGTCAAAAAAGTACAAAAATGTTTTAAACGTTTTTGAAAATGACGGTATTTCAAACATCTTTACCGATGTTGATGATACAACACAACAAGAGATATTAAAAACTTTATCATCGATATTTTCCAAAGAAACGGTAACCGTAAACAAAAATTTTATTGTAGACGAAATATTTAACTTATTCAAAAATAACAAATTTATAAACTTTTTAACTTCCGGTTCTACGGGAATATCAAAACAATGTAAACATTCACAGGATAACATAAAAGAAGAAGTAAGTGCTGTGTTACCGTTATTTAAAGATATTAAAAGAATAGTTTGTTTGGTACCGTCGTTCCATTCTTACGGGTTTATTTTCGGGTTACAACTTTCAAAAAGGTTGAATGTTGAGCTTATAAAAATGCCGCCTATACCCACAACGGACTGGAACAATGTTTTGCAGGATAACGATTTGTTTGTAACGTTCCCTATGTTTTTAAATCAGTTGGTAAAGTTGGAGTATAAGTTCACTAAAAAAGTAACTGTACTTACATCTACGGCACCATGCCCTAAAGAAACTATGGACGGCCTTTACGATAACGGTGTTAACACGTTAATAGAAATTTACGGAGCATCCGAAGCCGGTGCCATCGGGTACAGAAACAAATCTACGGAAGGATTTAAACTTTTATCTTGTTGGGAACCGAAACTTAATAACAATACAATAGTTTCCATTAAAAGAAAAAACAGTGATATGGAAATAGAGTTGCCGGACAACGTTGAACTGTTCGAAGATAACAGGTTCAAACCGGTAAGCAGAAAAGATAATGCCGTTCAGGTTGCGGGAATAAATGTGTATCCCAACAAAGTTAAAGAAATATTAAAAGAATTTGATAATGTTAAAGATGTTGCAGTAAGACTTGCAAGACAAGATGAAGGGAACTTCTTGAAAGCATTTATTGTTTTAAAAGATAACAGTGTTGATAACGAACAGTTTATAAAGAATTTAAAGTTGTATATGAAACAAAATTTAACGGCACACGAAATACCGAAAAAAATAACGTTGGGAACAGAACTTCCGAAAACACTGTTCGGAAAAATGAAAGATTGGCAGGAGTGATATATGGATAAAAAAATGAAAATGGTTGAAGCAAAATCGTTGGCACAAAAAATAGCGTTTGCTCCGTTCAGTTTTCAGGCAATAAAATCTATGGTTGATTTAGGTATATTAAAATTGATAGATGAAAGTTTGCCTGACGGAATATCCGTTGAAGATATAGAAAAAAAGTTGAATTTGAACCATTATACCGTATCCACATTACTTGAAGTCGGAACATTTTCGGATGTCGTTGAACTTAAAGATAACAAGTATAACATAACAAAAATCGGTCAATGTTTCTTGTATGATACCATGACAAAAGTTAACTTTAATTTTGTTAACGATGTATGTTATCAAGGTATGTTTTATTTGAAAGATTCGTTTGTAAATTCCAAACCGGAAGGATTAAAATGTTTCGGCAATTGGAAAACAATATACGAAGGTCTTTCTTCTTTACCGGAAGATGTTAAAAAAAGTTGGTTCGATTTTGATCACTTCTATTCGGACAACTCTTTCGAACAGGTTATAAAAATAATTTTGGAATCCAACCCGAAAAGAGTTTTTGATATAGGTTGCAATACGGGAAAATTCGAAACGGCAATGTTTAAAAACGGGTATACCGGCACGATGGTAATGATAGATTTACAAAAACAGTTGAACATGGCCAAGCAGAACATGGAAAAAATTAATAAATTGGAAAATTGCGAATTTTTCCCTACAAATATTTTGGATGCTTCTTTAGGGTTACCGAACAATCCCGATGCTGTACTTATGAGCCAATTTTTGGATTGTTTCTCTTTGGAAGAAATTGTGTCTATACTTAAAAAAGTAAAAAATGTTATGCTCGGCGGAACAAAAGTTTTTATATTGGAACCGTTCTGGGATAAACAAAAATTTGAAGCGGCAAAGTTATCGTTAACACATATATCTTTATATTTTACGGCATTGGCAAACGGTAACAGCAAAATGTATTCTTGTAACGAAATGTTGGACTGCATAAATAAGTCGGGGTTGAGACTATTGAAGATACATGAAAATATCGGACCTTTCGAATATACTTTGTTGGAGTGTTCAAAATAATATGGCAATAACATTAACGGTTGTAGCGTTTATTCTTATTATAGTCGGGTTGGTCGGAACATTTATTCCTATGTTTCCGGGCTTGCCTGTAGGGTGGCTCGGTTTGTTTATTGCATTTCTGTCTCCGAATTGTACTTTAAGTATTTGGACAATAGTTATAACACTTTTGCTTATGTTGATTATTTCTGTTTTAGATTATGTTATTCCCGCAAAAATGGTTAAAAAAAGCGGAGGAACAAAAAGCGGTGAACGCGGTGCACTTATCGGCAGTATGTCCGGAATAGTTTTGGTTAATCCTTTAATTTTAATTTTCGGTTCGTTTATAGGTGCGTTAATTGGTGAAATTATAAATGATTCCAAAGATATAAAAAAGGCGTTGAAATCGGCATTCAGTTCGTTTATCGGATTTCTTTTGGGTACCGGTATTAAGGCGTTTCTTACTTTATCGTTTCTTTTGATTTTGATTTTGAATTTGGTTTTTAATTTGTTTTGATAAATCAAAATCAAAACTGGCGAAACGGATTTATCTTTTAAGCTATAACTTTGTATTTTCCTTCTTCGAGTACCAGCCACTTAGTTTTTCCTTTAGTACACTTCAGGCGGAAAATACTTCGTTATAGCTTAAAATTTGTAAATCCTTTGAATGCCAAGAATAAAGTAACAAAATCTTAAAGTCTTAAACGGCAATTACACTTCAATCGCCAAATACTTCGGTATAATTTAAAATCTTCCAATCTTCCGCTTTCCCTGCCGTTTCCATGCCTCCATGCATCTATACCTCTATACATCTGTCGTTCATCATAACCTAAAATCTTAAGGTCTTAAACGGCAACGACAAACCGCACTTTTTTTGGTATAATCTTACATTATTTTGTAGAGAACAATTATGAAAAGAGCGGTAAGAATAGGTTTTATTGATGCAATAATATCTTCTGTAAGTTACGGTTTGTATCCTATGTTTGCCATACTGTTATATAACACGGGATCATCCGTATCCAATTCATTGTTTTACAGATATCTGTTTGCATTTCTGATTTATTTGTATATATTAAAAGTTCATAAGAAAATTAATCTGTCCGTTACGGTTAAAGAGTTTATTATACTGTTTTTCGTGGGTATCACTTTTGCCGTATCTTCCATCGCATTGTTTGCCGCTTTAAAATATATAGATTCCGGAATTGCTTGTACAATAGTGTTTGTTTACCCTGTAATAGTTGCTTTAATTATGACGTTGTTTTTTCATGAAAAGCTTACAAAAACAACTGTTGTTTCCATTGCCTGCGCCTTTTTGGGAGTTGCACTTTTGAACTATGCCGGAGGTATGAGTACCGGCGGAAAATTCTTGGGGTTTTTGTTTTCTGTGTGCGGTGCGATAATGTATGCAATGTATATGATATTTGTAAAAACCGTAAAAACCATAAAACATATGCAACCGGAAAAAGTGACATTTTATGTTATGCTTTCAGGAACCGTTTTTTATTTTATATGTTTAAGGTTCGGGTTGGATTTTCAGTTGCTTACAAAACCGGATCAATGGATATATGTGCTTTGTTTGGCGGTAATACCTACGATAGTTGCCATAGAAACGGTTAATGTTGCAATAAAACTTATCGGTGCAACAAAAACTTCGATAATCGGTGCACTCGAACCGCTTACTGCGATAATTGTGGGGGTGTTGGTGTTCGGGGAACAGGTGTCGTTGTTCAACACAATTGGTTTTCTACTTGTTATTACGGGCATTTTTCTTGTTGTGAAAAAATAGATTTTTTTACATGAGCGAAACGAGTTTTATTTTTTACTTATAATTTCGCATTTACCTCCCTTATGTACCGTTTCACTTTTGTACACCGCAGTCGGCAAATGCTTCATTCTAAGCAAAAACTTGAAAACTCTTCGGGAGTCAAGGAAGTCGGAACTTATATTTTAGTTGCTTCATTCTAACCGAAAATCTTAAGGTCTTTAACGACCAACGGCACTTCAGGCGGAAAATACTTCGTTATAGCTTAAAATCTGTAAATCCTTTGAAAGTAACAAATAAGGTAACCTAAAATCTTAAGGTCTTTAACGACAACGACAAAAACAAAAGCCTTAAATCTCAAACTATTTGTTCTCTAACGGCAAACGATCAATGACAAGCAATGGAAATAAACTATAAACTGTTTTTTTATGGTAAATACTAATAGAATTTGATAAAATTATGAAAACTTTAGATAAAAAATTTTTTATTTAAAAAGTATAAAAAATCTTAGGGTATTCTTAGAGGTTTTATGGAAAACTTTAAGCCACGAGCAAGAATATTAAAATTGTTAGGTGAAGAGCTTATTGGTTCTCAGCATTTAGCTTTATTTGAACTTATAAAAAATGCATATGATGCTGATGCTGATAATGTTTGCATTAATATAAATAATGTTGAAAATGTAGAAAAAACAACTATCGTTGTCAAAGATAATGGTTGTGGAATGACATTAGATACAATAAAAAATTCTTGGTTGGAACCAGGAACTGATAATAAAGAAAAATTAATAGAGAACAAAATTCGTACTAATAAGTATGGCAGGTTCCCTTTAGGTTCAAAAGGTGTTGGTCGTTTTGCTGCTTACAAGTTAGGGAATGTTGTTACTTTATACACTAAAACTGTTAAAGATGGAGAATTAAAACTTTCTATTGATTTAAATGAAGTTTTAGAAAAAAAATATCTAGATGAATTTTTAGTTAATATAGAAAAAGTTTCAAGTAGTGATTCCCATATAGAAACAGAAACAGGAACAGAGATTATTATTTCAAATATTACAAGTCAAATAAGTTTTGGAACTATATCAAATTTAAATAGTCAAATTTTATCAATACAATCTCCTTTTGAATCGTATGGGGAAAAAAAGAAAAAAATAAAAAATCCAATAAAAATAGAATTGATTTGTCCTGAATATCAATATAAATTGAAAACATTTTCTATAAAGGATATTATAGAAGAAGCTATGTATAGTTTCAATTTTAAGTTTGAAAATGGAAAATTAGATTATGAATATAATTTTACTCCTAACAAAACTCTTCAAAAAGCTACCAATATTAATCCTAGAAGAAAAGAAGAGATAATAGATAATATTATTACAATAGATAAGAGCAATCCTGTAAAAGATTCTCAGTATTACAAATCTTTGAACAAAATAGAAGGAACCTTTTATGTATATGATTTGGATGGTAAAATTCTAAACTATTACCAAAAAAAGTCAGCAATAAAAAAATATACTTTAGAAAATTGTGGTGTTCGTGTATATAGAGAAGGAATGAGAGTTTATAATTATGGTGAAAAAGGGAATGATTGGTTAGAGTTAGATCAAGGAAGAATTGACGATCCAGCAAAAAATTTAAGTAATCGTTTAATAATTGGAGGAATAGAATTAGATCCAAAAACAATTACTGTTTTAAGAGAAAAAACTAATAGAGAAGGGTTTATTGAAGATGAAGAATATGAAAAATTTAAAATGGTTGTAAAATCGATACTATATATCTTTAATCGAGAACGTATTATAGATAAAAATATTTTAAAAATTATTGCAGATGATAAGTATAAGGAAAGTATCACTAATATACAAGAACCAATTTTAAAATTAAAAGCACTTGCGAGACAATATAATGCTTATAAAGAAATGAATAAGCAAATAGATGAAATAGAAAAAGCATATAATCAAATGCGTGATATTATGCTTAATTCTGGATTAAAAGGATTAAATACAGCAATTGCTGTGCATGAAATTGAAAAAACTTTATTTCGTTTAAAAAGAGCTATTGAAAATAAAGATAGCAATTTAATTAAAGCAGAAATATCTATGGTTTTGCGTTTAATTGAGGGTATAAGTGATTTATTAAAAAAAGATTCTATTCGCAAATACAAAACTTCAGTAATTATAAAAGATGTGTTAAATTTATTAGAAGATAGATTTAAGAGACATAATATAGAAATAATTAGTCCTATTTTAGAAAACAAAAAAATAGATCATCTTGAAATAAATGTCCCTAAAAGAATGGTTCTAAGTTCATTAATGAATTTAATGGATAATGCTATTTATTGGCTATCTGTTCGTTGGTATAAAGAAAAAGATACTGATAAAAAGAAAATTTATATAAATGCTGAGTATGTCAATGATAATCCTGCAATAGTTATTATTGATAATGGTACAGGATTCCCTAAAGGAGATAGAGAAGAACTTTTTAAACCCTTTGTTACAACAAAACCAATGGGTATGGGATTAGGACTTTATTATGTTAAAACAGCAATGGATGCTATTGCTGGAGATGTTTTATTTTTAGATTCAGAAACAATAAAAAATGCAATTGATGACGATGGTGCAGGAGTTGCCTTAGTTTTTAAGGAGTAATAAATGGATTATTTATCCGATATCTTAATTATTGATGATAATCTAGAAGAAGCATATGATTTAGCTGGGGGGTTTGCGAAAAACAAATGTGTTTCTATAATATTAAAACCAGAGGATGTTAATGACGAATTGAATTTTATCCCTAAAATTATATGTTGTGATATAAAACTTACTACTAGTGGAGATGATGTTGCTAATTATAAGCTAATTTTAAATTTATTAAAAAAAATTTTTTCTAAAAATAAAGGAACTTATTTATTTGTTGCATGGACACGTAATAAAAATGAATTTGATGCTTTAAAAAAATATATTGAAGCTGATAAAGAAGTAAATCAACCAGTTTCTTTTTTATCATTAGATAAAGATGAATTTAAAGACCAACCAAGTAAATTAAAAATAAAATTAAATAAAAATTTAGATTCTAAAAAAGGTTTAAAGGCATTATTAATATGGAATGAAATAATAAAAGAAGCAAATAACAAAACTTTGAATAAACTTTTTGTTTTATCAAAAGAAACAGAAACAGATTTATTGTCTTTGTTATATTATTTAGCAAAAGCAAATTTAGGGAAAAAAATAAATGATAATGAAATTGTTGCATTGATAAAGCCGATAAATTATATTTTGAGAGATAATATAGATAAAGAGTTGATTCAGGAAGAAACAAAAAAGTTTTTTAGAAATATATTTAAAGATATTAAAGCAGAGGGGAGATTATTAGAAACAATTGAAGTAAAAACAAATTCAATTTTACATATAAATACAAATATAAAACATAAAAATGTAATTCCAGGAGATGTTGTTGAATATTCCGCAAAAAAGTTAAAAAGATTGTTTGCTTTTTCTAAGAAAGATGAAAATATAAAAAATGAAAATCCAGTAGTATCTTTAATAAAAAAAAGCGCAATTTGTGGATTATTGGAAGTTACAGCTGACTGTGATTTTAGTAATGAAAAAACTAATGATATAAGTAAGTTTGTTCCAGTTTATTTAATACCAAAGGATAAATGTTCCAATAATTTAAGAAACAAGGATTATTTTAGAAATACAAATTTAGAAATAGAATATAATAATCAGTTTTATGTGTTTCTTGTTGATTGTAGATATATATTTAGTATGAAATCTAATAGCTTGTATAAAAACAAACTTTTTTCTATAAGGGAAAATCTTTTTACTTCATATAGGCAACAAGTGTATTCTTACAATTCTCGTATAGGAACTATATCTTTTTAAAAATTTTGAAAACTATCTCTGCTAATTGTTTAGCCAAAAGAGGGGGAACTGCATTTCCTATTTGATGATACTGCTCTGTTCTATTTCCTTCAAATTTAAAATTGTCAGGAAAAGTTTGTAATCTAGCTGCTTCGCGAGGGGTCAAACTCCTTGCTTGATATGGGTCATAGTGAATAAAATAATGTCCGTCTTTAGATATATGGGCAATTACAGTTGAGGATGGTTCATTTTTTAATTGAACTTTAAATCTATCATTGAATATAGAGTTACTTGATATTGAACTTTGAACATTTTTGTGCTTTGGAAGTAAATTTTTGGGAAAATCTTTTAAAGTTGGAGATATTTTATTTTGTTGCGCAAATATTGATGCAAAGAAATATCTTTTGATGTCATTTGAAATATGTGTTCTAGATACATGATCTGATATGCCATCTAAATTTTTGTCATAGTACCAATTTTTTAAGCTATCAATTATAGAGTCTTTTTGTCTAATCATATATTGTTGACCTAATTCTAAATTGCTATTTTCTATTTTTTTAAAAAATCTTTTAGGAGCATATTTTTGACATTTGAGAAGAATTTTAATCCATTTTTCTAGAGAATCCTTTCCTTTAGATATTCCACTTCTTATTTTGGGAAGATCTGATAGTACATTTTCTGTAGTTGTTTTTTTCGTACAAGGTTTCAATTTTTGAGGTATGACTTTTATGTCAGATCTAATACCTAATATGATAACTCTATGTCTTTTTTGAGGAATGCCATAGTTCTCTGCTTCTATTACAAAATCTTTGGCTTCTTTCCCTTTAGAAACAAAAGAATATAAATTATAATTGCTTTTGCCATAATTGTTTTTAAGGCATAAATCATCTATAATCTTTGGAAAAATTAAATTTCCATTTAATTTTGACGATAAAATTCCAACTACATTTTCCATTACAAAAACAGCAGGTTTATGTATTGAAATTATTCTTAAATATTCTTTATATAGAAGATGTCTAGGGTCTTTTTCAAATTTTTCCTTTTTTATTTTTTTTATGACAGTTCTTCCTACTAGTGAATATGCTTGACATGGAGGTCCACCAATCAATAACCAATTTTTATTATCTCCAATTTTTGATTTTATAATTTTATCTAGTTTTTTATTGGATGTTTTCCCTAAAGTTACCTCATATATTTCACTTTTAGCTTTTTCATATTCTTTTGGATATAATGAGTATAATTTTTCTTTTGAAATTAATCCTTTCAAATAATTATAGTATTCTATAGGTTTTTTATTTATCGGAAAGCATCTGAAAAATTTTCTTAATAATAAAGTTTCACATGCAGTATGATTATTTTCTATTGATAAAGATATATCAAAAACAGAAGAATTCTTTCTTTTTACAGAAGAAAACCCTTCTCCTAATCCTCCAGGACCAGCAAATAAATCTATAACCGGAATTTTTTGTTTGTTATTTAAAATCATTTTGTTAAATTAATAAATTATATATATCAACACTTATTGTAGCATTTATTTAAAGAATAGTATAAATTTAAGAAATATTAAATATATTATGTGTATAGTAAATGATAGTTGAATTTTGTAAAATATATCTATAGAAATTCAAAATAAATAAAAAACTGAAAATACATATAATATATAAAAATTTGACAAAAAATACATTTGTATATTATAATTCAAATTATGAAAAAACAAAATTGTTCAGATAATAATTTATTAAAACCTTTCGTAAAGTGGGCTGGTGGTAAAAACCAGTTATTGCCAAACATTCAAACAAAATATCCTTTAGGTTTAGGAAAAAATATTAACAAATATTGTGAACCTTTTGTTGGTGGGGGGGCAGTATTGTTTGATATTTTATCTAATTATAATGTTAAAGAAATTTTAATAAATGATATAAACAAAGAATTGATAAACACATATAAACAAATCAAAACAAATGTTTCTAAATTAATTAAAAACTTATCTTCTATTCAAAATGAGTATTGGAATTTAAATACAGAAGAACAAAAACAGTTTTATAATAAAAAGAGAGAAAGATTTAATTACCTTAAAGTAAATGGAAATAAAAATGTAAACATAGAAAAAGCAACTCTTTTTATTTTTTTAAATAAAACTTGTTTTAATGGGTTATTTAGAGTTAATTCAAAAGGTTTATTTAATGTTCCTAAAGGTTCATACAAAAGACCTTTAATCTGTGATGAAAACAATTTAAAAGAAATATCAAAAAAAATGAAACAAGTAACAATAACTTGCGGTGATTATGAACAATGTTTATCTTTTATAGATAAAAATACTTTTGTCTACATAGATCCACCATATAGACCTTTATCCGAAACAGCAAATTTTACTTCATATTCTGAAAAAAGCTTTGATGATAATGAGCAATATAGATTAGGCAGATTTATAGACAAACTAAACAAAATTAAAGCAAAAGTTATATTAAGCAATTCGGATCCAACAAATACAAATAAAAATGATAAATTCTTTGATGATATGTATAAAAATTACAATATAGAAAGAATATTAGCAAAAAGATTTATAAATTGTGATGCGACAAAAAGAAGCGATGTTAGAGAATTATTAATAACAAATTATAAATAGGATATTTTATGAAAAGAAACTTTGAAGAATGGTTATCTAAATTTTGTTCAAGTATTTCAGATTACAAATATTATATTGATTTCAATAAAGTTTATGAAAATGTTAATAATTTAAAAATAGAATTAAATATTTTAAATTCCTTAATAGGTTCTAAAAACATAGAACAGGATTTTAAAAACATAGTAATAAAATATCCAAATGTTTTGAAATGTGTTCCTATTCTTTTAGCTGTAAGAAGTTGTGAAATTGAAGTGTTAGATAATGGAAATTTATACAAATATAAATTTGATACTATGAATTATAACATAGAACAATATGCTACTTTTATGAAAGAAACTGGATTGTTTGATTTATTAGCTAATCATTTAATAAACAATTTAGTAGATTATGTTTATGGTGTCGAAACAGGGTTAGATTCAAATGGAAGAAAAAATCGTGGTGGTCATTTGATGGAAAATTTTGTCGAGGAATATTTAAAACAAACTAATTTAACATATTACAAAGAAATGTACTTGAACGAAATAGAAACTAAATGGAATATAAATTTATCTAATTTATCCAATAATGGAAAAGCAGATAAACGATTTGATTTTGTTGTTAAAACTGACAATTGTATTTATGGAATAGAAACTAATTTTTACTCTTCAAGTGGTTCAAAATTAAATGAAACTGCAAGAAGTTACAAAATGTTAGCGACAGAAGCAAAGAATATAAAAAACTTTTACTTTGTTTGGTTTACAGATGGATTAGGTTGGAAATCAGCAAAAAATAATTTAGAAGAAACTTTTGATGTAATGGAACATATTTATAATATTAATGATATAAAAAATGGAATAATGAATAGGTTGTTTAAATGATAACAGTAAAAAGAATAAGAAAAATAATAGCAAATTCAAAAAGTGAAATAAGAGAAAAAATTATTAAGCATTTTTTAAAAGAAAATAGTGGAACAAGTTCTGAATCTTCAAAGTATGAATATAAAGTTGAAAAATATAAAAATTATGAAATTGTTTTAAAACGACCAGGATTTAAAAAGTGTTTTGATTTTTCAGTAAATACAAAAGGTGTTTTTTATAAAAAAAATAAAAATAAATCCGAAAAACCAAAAATCGAAGATATAGTAAAAGCTTTAGATTATTCAAAAGAGCATTTTTCAACTGAATATAAATCAATTAAACAAATCATAAATCAAATTTTTAATGTTGAAACATATGATTTATCGTCTGTTCAAAATATAAAATTTATTGATGCAGAAGGAAAAGAGCATCCAATAGCAGTGATATTACTTGCTTTAAAATGGTTGTTTGTTGCTGAAGATGTTTTTTATTGGAATTGGTCTGGACGAAATGCTACCATGAACAAATTAAGAGAAAAAAATTTAGTTTAATTCCAAAGAGGAAAATAAAATTTCAATTTCTGTATTTTATCGTTCAAATAATAGAGATTTTACTCTTGCAAAAGGAAATTGTGTTGAAGTTTTGAGTCAATTTGAATTTCAATTTGATATGATATTTGCAGACCCACCTTACTTTCTTTCAAACAATGGCATTTCAGTTCAAAATGGAAAACAAGTTTCTGTAAATAAAGGTAATTGGGATCGTTCTAATGGTTTTGAACAAGATAACAATTTCAATTATGAATGGATAAAAGCTTGTCGTAGTAAATTAAAAGATAACGGCACTATATGGATTTCTGGGACATATCATAATATTTTTTCAGTAGCACAAATGCTTAAAGAACTAAATTTCAGAATTTTGAATTGTGTTACTTGGGCAAAAACAAATCCTCCACCAAACTTATCTTGTAAATTTTTTACACATTCCACAGAATTTATTTTATGGGCAAGAAAAAGTCAAAAGGTTTCTCATTATTTCAATTATGATCTTATGAAAGAAATTAATGGTGGTAGCCAAATGAGAGATTTATGGGTTTTGCCTGCTATTGCAAAATGGGAAAAAACTTGTGGAAAACACCCAACACAAAAAACTTTACCATTATTGAGTAGAATTATAATGGCATCTACAAAAGAGCATGCTTGGATTTTAGATCCTTTTGCTGGCTCTTCAACAACCGGTATAGCAGCAAGTTTATTAAATAGAAGATTCTTAGGAATTGAGCAAGAAATAAATTTCCTTAAACTATCAAAACAAAGAAGAGAAGAAATAGAAAACAATAAAATCAGAAATGACTATTTAAATAAAATTTGTAAATATTCCGATAAACCTATATCAAACATTCTTGAATTAAACTTCAATTCACCGAAATCATATTATGGAAAAGACTTACCATTTTAAAAATCTTACTTTTTTTTATTGTCGTTTTTGGCCCTCAAAGATTTTTCAAAATTTGCCGTTTGTTGTTTGTCGTTGTCGTTAAAAGAACGAATAGTTTGAGACGAACTGAAGTATTTTAAAGTTGCGGTGTACATTTCGCGAAAGCGGTACATAAGATTTTAAAATACAAAAGTGTAGTCCAAAATATTCGTTCGCTATAAAGAAAAATTTTATTTAAATATACTCGATTGAGTTAGTTGCAAAATTATAACCAAAATATTAAGGTCGCTATAAAAACGGATTTAATTGTACATGTAATTATTATTACACTCCCTTGATTACTGCCAAAGTGGAAAGTTTTACTAAAAATAGTACTTTATAAAAAACACGACAACATCTTGTCGTAAATTTGCTGCAAAAAAGGATGATAAATCTTTCTTTCCTAAAAGTAGTATAATATTGCATTATGTTATTGAAGATTACAAAACTTTCCAAGTTGGGAATTATCATAGAAGCAATATTAGTGGGGATTTTGTCCGGAATAATAGTAATATTGTTTAATTGGTGCATTTCTAATTTGTTTTCTTTTAACCAAAGTTTTTTATCACAAATTCCGTTAATAGCAAAAATATTTGTATTTCCGATTATAACTTGTTTGGCAGGTTTAATTGTTGGAATACTTGTGTTTAAGGTTGCACCCGAAACAAAAGGGAGCGGTATTCCTTTTGTAAAGTTGGCATTGATGCGGTTGGGTAAAAGAATAAGAATCAGAAGTATGTTTATAAAATTTGCAGCGGGTGTTATAGGTATAGGCAGCGGCTTTTCTTTAGGAAGGGAAGGGCCGAGTGTTCAGCTTGGTGCCGGTTGCGGTGCCGTGATTTCAAGATTATTTAAAAAGAACGGGACAAAGCAACACAATTTAATAACTGCAGGTGCAGCTTCGGCAATAGGAGCAACTTTTAATGCCCCTGTTGCGGGAACAATTTTTGCCGTTGAAGAACTTACAAGAAAGTTTTCCGTTTCAACATTGTTTACCGTTCTTATAGCAACAGTTTCCGCGGTAACCGTATCAAGACATTTTGTGGGGGAAAATCCCTCTTTTTTTATACCGGAACTGCAAAATCTTCCTAAAATTTCATTGGAAAGTCTTGTTGTTTTTATAGTGTTGGGAATAATTGTAGGCGTTTTCGGTGTGTTGTTTGCCAAAACAATTTTCTTAAACCAAAAAGTGTTCGATAAAATAAAAGTTCCAAACTATATAAAGCCTGCAATAGCAGGTTTTGTTATAGGTATTGTGGGTGTGTTCTTACCTTATGTTTTAGGTTCCGGCAACATTTTTATTTCACAATTGTTTCAATACAAATTTACTCTTTCGTTAATAGCAATAATATTTGCAGTAAAATTTTTAGTTACTCCGTTATGTTTTTCTTCGGGTGCTGCAGGGGGAATATTTTTCCCTGTTTTAATGTTGGGCTCGTTTTTGGGTTATATTGTAGGTTCAATATCAAATGTTATCGGAATAGAAATAAATTTGGTTACGATATCCATTGTCGGTATGGGAGCATTTTTGGCAGCGGTTGCAAGAACACCGATAACCGCCATAGTTATGGTTTTTGAATTGACCGGCGATTATCATCATATTTTGCCGGTAATGTTAAGTATTGCCGTTGCGGATTTGGTTGCACAATTGTTCGGACATGAACCGATATATTCAACTTTAATTTTGAAACAATCCCAAAATACGAAAGAGAAAGAAACTTTATGTGAACTGAAAGTTGTTGATGCTATGGATAAAAATGTTGTTAATGTAACATTAAAAACAAAAATTTCCGAAATACCGAATTTAATGAAACAAACAAAATATAATGTTTTACCGATATTAAACGATAACAATGTTGTTGCAGGCAGTATTTCAAAAGCAGAAATTGATGACTACATTTTCAGTAACAAAAATACTGATGACAGTATAGAAAATATAATGAATCCGGAACCTGTAACCGTTAACCAAAAAGAAAATTTATATAAAGCCCTTTTTGTTTTACATACCAACGAAATTTTGGATGTTATAGTTGTGGATGATACAAACAAACTTGCCGGAATATTGTGCAGGAAACAAATTGTTTTTGAAGACCGCTTTTCGGATATTATTGTGTAGATCTGTTTTTAGATATATTATTATTTAAAAGATAAATCCGTTTCGCTACTTTTTTTCAATATTGAACTGCAAAAAACTGCCAATCAAATTCTCATTCCAAACCTTAATATCTTTCGGAACATCCAATATACACGGTGTAAAATTCCAAATGTTTTTTATACCTGCACCTGCAAGATAGTTTGCGGTTGTTTTAGCATTTTCTCTGGGTACGGTAAGTATGGCAAAATCCACTTTCATTTTTGTTGCAAGTGTTGCCACTTTAGTTACATTGAAAACTTCTTTACCGTTAATAAAAGTTCCTATTTTTTTTGTGTCCGTATCGAACATTGCAACAATATTTAATCCGTAATCTTTGAAACTGTTATACTTGGCAAGTGCAGAACCCAAATTTCCGGCACCTATAATAAAAGCATTTCGTTGTTGCTTGAAACCCAACTTTTCTTCTATCGTCTTTTTTAACTTTTTGGCATCGTAACCAACACGGCATTTACCTAAATCGGAACTGCCGAGATATTTTAAATCTTTTCTTACCTGGGAATTATCTATATTTAACAGTTCGGCAATTTTTTTGCTTGAAATATATTGTTCATTTTCTCTTAAATCGTCAAGTATAAAATGGTATAAAGATAAACGGTTCAAAACTTTATCGGGTATATTCATAAAAATGTCCTCTTATAAGGGCAGACATTTGTTGCCTGCCCTTATGAATGTTTTTATTTTTTACACAATACCGTTATAAGCATTTAAAAATATTTGTTTAATTTCCGACATTAACGGATAAACAGGGTTTGCTCCGGTGCATTGATCATCGAATGCTCTTTCCACAAGAGTATCGAGATTTTTCATGAACTCGTCTTCTTTTACACCGAACTCTTTTATGGATTTAGGTAAATTGATTTGTGTCATTAAATCGTCAACGGCTTTTATTAACCTTTCTGTTTTTTCGTCATCGTTTTTACCGCCCAAATCAAGTTCGTCTGCAATTTGTGCATATTTCATTTTTGCGTTGGGATACTTGTATTGCGGGAACGTGGCTTGTTTTCTGGGTCTGTCGTTGGAATTGAATTTTATAATTTGTCTTATTAAAAGTGCATTTGCCACGCCGTGCGGAATGTTGTACATTGCGCCGAGCTTATGTGCCATAGAATGACATAATCCCAAGAAAGCATTTGCAAAAGCCATACCTGCTATTGTTGCGGCATAATGCATTTTTTCTCTTGCTTTAGGATCTTTTTTACCGTCTTTGTATGAACGGGGAAGATACTTGAACACAAGTTTTGTTGCTTCCAAAGCGTTGGAGTTTGTAAAGTTTGTTGCCATGCAGGAAACGTATGCTTCCAACGAATGTACCAACGCATCTATACCGGAAGCGGCGGTAAGTCCCTGCGGCATACTGTCAACAAAGTTAGGATCAACAATTGCCATGTTAGGTGTTAAAGCATAATCTGCAATGGCATATTTGTAATGTGTTTTTTCATCGGTAATAATCGAGAACGGTGTAACTTCAGAACCTGTACCCGATGTTGTCGGAATACATACCATAGTAGCTTTTTTGCCTAAATCAGGTATTTGGCAAATTCTTTTTCTTATATCCATAAACCTCATGGAAATATCTTCAAAGTTTACGTCCGGTTGTTCATACAACAACCAAAGAATTTTACCGGCATCCATAGGTGAACCGCCGCCTAAAGCAATAATTACGTCCGGTTCGTAAGTTCTTATCATTGTAAGAGCTTCATCTATTGTTGCAAGTGTCGGGTCCGGTTTAACATCGAAAAACATTTGATGATCTATTTCCATTTCATCCAAAACATCGGTAATATTTTCAACAGCACCGGAATTGAACAAGAAACGGTCTGTAACAATAAATGCTCTTTTTTTACCTTTAAGTTCTTTAAGGGCAAGGTCCAAGCATCCTCTCTTAAAATATATTTTTTGCGGAACTTTAAACCATAACATATTTTCTCTCCTTTCGGCTACAGTCTTGTAATTTAACAAATGTTCTACTCCGATATTTCCCGATATCGAGTTGCCGCCCCACGAACCGCATCCGAGCGATAACGAAGGTTCAAGTTTAAAGTTGTAAATATCTCCTATACCGCCCTGCGATGACGGTGTATTAATTAATACACGGCAGGAAGGCATTTTTTCCGCAAAAACGTTTATTCTTTCTTTTACTCTTGCATCCGTGTACAAAACGGAAGTGTGTCCGGGTCCGCCCTTGGATACAAGTTCGTAAGCCATTTCCGTTGCCTGTTCAAAGTTCTTTGCTTTGTACATTGTTAATATAGGTGAAAGTTTTTCTCTTGAAAAAGGATCGTTCCAATCCACTTTCGGTCTTTCGCATAACAACAATTTGGAATCCTGCGGAATTTTAAATCCGGAAAGTTCCGCGATTTTTTGCGGTGTTTGCCCTACTATTAAAGGATGCGCGGTTCCTCTTTTTGCATCTATGAAAGGAAGTGCAACCATCTTTTTCTCGTCGCTTTTACTTACAAGGTATGCACCTCTGTAAATAAACTCTTTTTTGATTTTTTCGTAAACGGATTCAACAACAACAACCGCTTGTTCGGAAGCACATATCATACCGTTATCAAATGTTTTAGACATTATAATCGAAGATACGGATGCTCTGATATCGGCAGTTTCATCTATAACGGCACAAGCATTTCCCGGACCTACACCGAGTGCGGGTTTCCCCGAAGAGTATGCCGCTTTAACCATTCCCGGACCGCCGGTTGCCAAAATACAGGCAATATCCGGATGATGTAACAATGCATCCGAAAGTTCCATTGAAGGAGTATCTATCCAACCGATAATATCTTTCGGAGCTCCCGCTTCAACGGCAGCATTAAGAACAACTTTTGCCGCTTCTATTGTACTTTTTGTTGCTCTGGGGTGAGGGGAAAATATAATTGCATTTCTTGTTTTTAATACTATAAGTGATTTAAATATTGCTGTTGATGTGGGGTTTGTTGTAGGTATGATACCTGCAATAATTCCCAAAGGTTCGGCAACTATTTTTATACCGTTTTCTTTGTCTTCGCTTATTATTCCGCAGGTTTTTGCATATTTATGTTTGTTATAAATGTATTCGGAAGCATAATGATTTTTTATTATCTTATCTTCCAAAACACCCATACCTGTATCTTCCACCGCCATTCTTGCAAGCGGAATTCTTACTTTGTTTGCTGCGGTTGCCGCCGCTTTAAAAATTTTGTCTACCTGTTCCTGGGAATAGTTTGCATATTCCGTTTGAGCTTTTTTTACTCTGGCAATTAAAGCATTTAATTTTTCTACCGTATCAACAATGTTTGGTGCGGTATCTTTTTCGGTTTCTGTTATCTTTGCTTTAGTAACAGTTCCTTTAGGTTGTTTTTTCTTAGGCATATCTCATCACTCCTTTTATTGTGATTTATTTCACGATTAATTATAAAATATAAAAATATGTTTGTCAATAAATATTTTGTAAATTTGTTGATTTTATAGGTGTTTTTGATTTTTGCCGGATTTGGTTAATAGGGAATTTTGTCCTTATTTTAAACGACAAGGACGACAGATGCATAGAGGTATAGATGTATGGAAGTATGGAAGCGACATGAACGGCAGAAGATTGGAAGATTAGAAGATTGGATGATTGGAAGCAAAGTTGTGTCCTTCGGACATATGTTTTATAGATTCTGAATCAAGTTCAGAATGACAAGGCAAAACGGCAATGTGTAATGTCGGTAAAAAATGCAAAACAATTTTTGACAAAATATAAGTTGATTTTTTATAATAAACAGGTAGTAAAAATTCTTTGTAAAAAGGAGAAAGTAAATGAAAAAAAGTTTGTTAACATTGTTGTTGGCAGTAGCACTTGCAGCACCTGTGTTTGCAACCGATAAAGGGGATATGGAAATAGTAGGAAAATTAGGATTAAATTTAACACCGAAAGTTGATGCAAGCGGTAGTTTGGTTGATAAAGGAGGCTTTATTCCAGACCCTCACATCAGTTTCGGTGGTGGAGGAAAGTCCGATGTAAATATGTCTGTCTTAATAGGTGCAGAATTTTTTTATTATCTCAACAAAAATATTGCTTTGGGTTTTGGTATAAACAATAACTTTAATGCCGATTTAAAAGATACAAAATATGATGAAAGATACAATAATAAAGGAGAAGTAGGTTTTACAAATTTTTATTTTGCCGTAAAGCCGAAAATAGAGGTGGAATCCGAAATATTTAACAGTGTATATCTTTTAGGGCAAATAGGTTACGGATTATTTAGATTTGATGGTCATGTAAACGGAGAAGCAGATGGCAACGGACTTTATTGGGGAATCGGTGCAGGAACAGAAATTTATAAAAATTTTATAGTAGAATTGTTATATTCAGCTAATTACGGTTCAATAAAAGATAAGTTTGGATATGGTGATACAGCAGATTTAACATATACAACAATTACATTGAATGTAGGTTATAAATTTACATTTTAATAAACTAACATTGATATAAAAAACAAAAATATTTTAGTTACAACTTTAAATTCCCGAACCTTATGTGCCGTTTACACTTTTGTACACTGCGGTTCGGGAATTTTTCGTCTCACTGACAAATATTCTTGTTTTTTTACTGTCCTTACATTTTTATGGCCAAATTTCATTTGTTTCTGTCATCCTGTACTTGATACGGGATCTGTAAAATATTAAAAAACGGGAAGAATTTTCTTCCCGTTTTTTTGTTTTAATTTCTAATTGTTTTTAACACTTTTTCCACCGTTTCGAATTTCGGTTGTTTTTTTGTATTGAGTTCAAAGTAGCAGGTATGTTCCGGTGAATCTACAAGAATTAAGTTTGTTTTTTTATTTGTAACAAATATCGGTGCAAGTTTTGTTTCGCTGTGGCCTACCAACTGGTTACTAAAATACGAATCTTTCATTAAAGAAAACGGTCTTATCCATGTGGGAGTTTGTGTAACTTCGTCTCCGCTCGGACTTAACTTTCCGGTCCAATCGAAATAATGAAAGTTTTTTTTCAATAACATTTTGTTGCACCAATCAATAATATTTTCTTTATCGGGATTAAATCCTTTTTCTTTTTGGTTGTTTACCCAAGTGTTTGAAAAACCGGCATGGGATATTACCCAACCGTCATATTCCACGGCAATTTTAAAATATTCAATATTATTCAAAAATGCTTGTGCGATTTCTTTGTCGTGTTCATGTTGGTGACCGCTTACGAGTTTCGATTTGGGATTTTTTGATAAATAAGATAAACAGTGGTTACCTAAAAGTAAATCAATTTTGTCGGGATAATTTTGTTTGTAAGATACAACTTTGTTTATTGTGTTTATTGGATTATGTTCAGGAATGTGCCACCATATTTTTTCCAACCAGTTATCGACATAATCGCCCAAAAAAACAAGTTTATCCAAGCGGTCGATATTGTTTTCAACCATTTTGATAAAGTGTGTTGTTTGGTGAACATCAGGTATTATTCCTATAAGCATGTATGCTATTATACATTATTCTTTTATTTTGTTAATACTTTTTTTACAAAATAATCCATGCATCCGTACATCCATACCTCTATTCTTCAAAATCACAGAGTGATTTTTAGTTTGACAAACTAAGTTTGTAAAGGTATAATTTTCAGTATTAAATGCATTGATGCGGAGCAGTAAATATTAATTTGTCTAAAGAGAAGTGTCGGTTGGTGCAAGACATTGGCAAAACATATTGAAGTCACCGCGGAGCAGCTGTAAGAAATCGTTATAAGCGAAAGTAGAAACAGCCGGATTCTCACCGTAAAAGAGAAAAAGTGCATCCTGAGTCAGGATGAAAAAGAGTGGTACCGCGGAAGTTTTTTATACTTTAACAATTTTAGTGCTTTCGTCTCTTTAAGTTATTTCGTATAACAACGGAGATGAAAGTTTTTTTGTTGTTGGTGGAGGTAAGACTATTATGGCAAAACATAAAATGCCGGGTTCAAGAATTGTTATTGAAACACTTATAGAGCAAGGTGTAACCGATGTGTTCGGATATCCCGGCGGGCAAGTGTTGAATATATATGATGAATTATATAAAGCAAGTGACAGAATTAACCATTATCTTACTGCACATGAACAGGGTGCTGCTCATGCTGCCGACGGTTATGCAAGAGCTACCGGTAAAGTAGGAGTTGTTATTGCAACTTCGGGCCCGGGAGCAACAAATTTGGTTACAGGAATTGCAACGGCAATGCTTGATTCCATACCTATGGTGGCAATTACCGGAAATGTCCCTACATCTTTAATAGGTAAAGACAGTTTCCAGGAAATAAATATTACGGGTGTTACATTACCTATAACAAAACACAACTATTTTGTAAGTAATGTTAAAGATTTGGCAGACACTATAAGAGAAGCTTTTCAAATTGCAAAGTCCGGAAGACCGGGTCCCGTATTAATAGATATACCCAAAGATGTTCAAATTGCGGAGTACGATTTTGAATGTGAAGGTGTTATTGAACCTTATCCGCAGAAAAAAGCGAATGATAAAGAAATAGATGCCGCGGTTGATTTAATAAATAAAGCACAAAAACCGTATATTTATATCGGCGGCGGTGTAATAACCGCAGGGTTAAGTAAAAAAATAAAAGAACTTGCCGAAAAAATAGACGGATATATCGGTTGTACTTTGATGGGACTTTCCGCGATAGAAAATTCTTATGAAAGATTTTTAGGCATGCAGGGCATGCACGGACAATACGAATCTTCCATGGCAAACAAAGAAGCGGATCTTGTAATAGGTATAGGTGTAAGGTTCAGCGACAGAGCTACCGGAAACGTAAAAAAATATTCCAAAAATGCAAAAGTTATACAACTTGATACAGACCTTTCCGAAATAAATAAAAATATTAAAGCGGATGTAGGTATTGTAGGAAAAATTTCTTGTGCTCTTTCAAAAATAATTGAAAAATGCGATAAACAAAAACATGCCGAATGGAAAAAAACAATAGATGAGTTAAAAACTAAAAGCAAAGAAATTTCCAAAAAAGTTAATGTTGTTAAAAGTGATAAAATCAGTCCAAAGCAGGTTTTTGATGTAATAAATAAGATTAAAGATAATGATACTGTCGTTGCTACCGATGTAGGACAACATCAAATGTGGGCTGCACAGTTTACAAGTTTTGAAAAACCGAGAACATTTGTTTCAAGCGGCGGTCTTGGAACCATGGGATACGGGTTGGGTGCTGCAATAGGTGCAGCGGTAGGAAGTAAAAAAAGAGCAATTTTAGTTACCGGTGACGGAAGTTTCGGTATGAACTTGAACGAACTTGCAACCGCGGTTACTTATAATATTCCGGTTGTAATAGTTATTATAAACAACGGCGTTTTGGGTATGGTAAGACAATGGCAAACACTGTTTTACGGTAAAAGATATTCAAATACCGTTTTGGGCAGAAAAACGGATTTTGTAAAACTTGCGGATGCTTTCGGACTTAAAGGTGAAAGAGTAACAACCGTACAGGAATTTGAAAAAGCATTTAGTAAAGCATATAAAGCAAATGCACCTTACATTATAGATACAGTAATTGATATGGATGAGTTTGTTCTTCCTATGCTTCCTCCGGGAGGATCGATAGAAGACATAATTACGGAGAAGCAAAAGATTTGATGTATAGAAAAGACAGTTGAATAGGTGAACACAAATTGTAAACAATTTGTTGGTGAAAGGGTGAAGGGCTTAAACGACAAAATACTAAAAGACAGGTGATGTAGTGAAAGGATAAAAACATCCGTACATCAAAATTTGCAGAGCAAATTTTCGGGGGTAAAATGAAAAGATTTGTAATTGCCGCTTTGGTGGAAAACAAGTATGGAGTATTAACAAGAGTTGCGGGCCTTTTTATGAGAAAAGGTTTTAATATAGATTCTTTAACCGTAGGTGAAACGGAAGATTCTTCTTTTTCAAGAATAACAATTACCCTCAGGGGTGACGATAACGATAAAGATCAACTTATCAGCCAGTTAAGAAAACTTCATAATGTTACATATGTTAAACATATAGATGAAAAGAACAGTGTGGAAAGAGAATTGATACTTATAAAAGTTAAAAATACCGTTCAAAACCGCAGTGAAATTATGGCTATAACGGAAATTTACAGAGCAAAAATTGTTGATTATAATCCGAAAACGATATGTGTTGTTATGACGGGAAAACCGTCAAAAATAAATGCTTTTATTGAAATTTTAAGACCGTTGGGAATAGTTGAACTTTGCAGAACAGGTGTTGTTGCCATTGAAAGAAATAAAGCAATTTACAATGTATAATGTACAATGAACGACAAAATAAAACAATAAACTAATATAAGAGAGGAGAAAAAAATGCAAAACATTTATTATCAAAAAGATTGTAACTTGGCAAAACTTAAAGGTAAAACCGTTGCAATTATCGGTTACGGTTCACAAGGTCATGCACATGCATTGAACTTGAAAGAGTCCGGTGTTGATGTTATAGTAGGACTTTATAAAGGTTCCAAAAGTTGGGAAAAAGCGGAAAAACAGGGATTGAAAGTTTATACAGCTGCCGAAGCTGCTGCAAAAGCAGATGTTATAATGATACTTATCAACGATGAAAAACAGGCAAAATTGTATAAAGAAAGTATCGAACCTAACCTTAAAGAAGGTAAAACAATAGCATTTGCACACGGTTTCAACATTCATTTCGGATGCATAAAACCTCCTAAAAATGTTAACGTTATAATGATTGCTCCTAAAGGTCCGGGACATACGGTAAGAAGCGAATATTTGGCAGGTAAAGGTGTTCCTTGCTTGGTTGCAGTTGAACAAAATGCTACAGGTGATGCACTTGAAATCGCACTTGCTTATGCTTTGGGTATCGGCGGAGCAAGAGCAGGTGTTATCGAAACAACTTTCCGTATCGAAACAGAAACGGATTTGTTCGGAGAACAAGCGGTTTTGTGCGGTGGAGTTTGTGCTTTGATGCAGGCAGGTTTTGAAACTTTGGTTGAAGCTGGATACGATCCGAGAAACGCATATTTTGAATGTATTCACGAAATGAAATTGATTGTAGATTTAATATATCAAAGCGGATTTGAAGGTATGAGATATTCTATTTCAAATACTGCAGAATACGGTGATTATACAACAGGTCCCAAGATAATTACCGAAGAAACCAAAAAGACAATGAAAAAGATTCTTAAAGATATTCAAGACGGAACATTCGCAAAAGCATTTTTACTTGATATGTCTGAAGCAGGCGGACAGGTTCATTTCAATGCTATGAGAAAACTTGCAGCAGAACATCCTTCGGAAAAAGTAGGTAAAGAAATAAGAAAACTTTACAGCTGGAGCGATGAAGATAAACTTATAAACAATTAAAATGAAATTTTAATTGTTGTTGAATGGTTGAATGGGTGAAAGGGTGAAGGGATGAAAAATTGCCGAAGGCAATTTGGAAGAATAGAAGATTGGAAGCAAAGCGGAAAAAGCGGGGAGAATTTTCTTCCCGCTTTTTTATTTTGTATAATTAAAGAAATATAAACTATATAAAAGAGGATATCAAAAAATGAAAAAGATTATCCTAACAGTAATATTGTCAGCATTGTTTATAGCACCTGTATTTGCAAGTGAAGCCGGTGATATGGAAATATTGGGAAAAATCGGTTACACATTAGATAGCAATGTTAAACTTTTCTATGATGGCGGAGATTCCGGTTCAACCAAAAAAAATTTTACTTTGGGAACGGACTTTTATTTCTATGTTAATTCTCAAGTAGCAATGGGTTTTGGTGTAAACCATATCTTTGATTCAACTGCCGAATATGGTTATGATGATAAATATGGCTTTACAAATGTTTATCTTTCTGTCAGACCGAAAATGGATTTAGATTCGGATATACTTGAAAGTATTTATTTTATAGCACAAGCCGGTTACGGCTTTTTTAGATTTGATAACGATGATTCGCAAGAAGATTTACCTGCACCGTCAACAAATAACGGACTTTATTGGGGAATAGGTGTAGGTGTGGAAATTGTATATGATTTTTTTCTTGAGTTTACACACTCGTTTAACTACGGTTCCGTTATATCCGAAGGTAATACATATGATGTAACATTTTCCGCCTTTTCATTAAATGTAGGTTACAAATTCAGATTCAAACCTTAATATATATTACATGCACAAACTAAAAATCTAAAATCATTTCGGAGAAAAAATATGATAAAAGAAAAAATTGTAGATGGTTCGCATAATGCACCGCACAGAAGTTTATATCATGCTTTGGGAATAACAAAAGAAGAACAATCAAAACCTTTCATAGGAATAGTAAGTTCTCATAACGAAATTGTTCCCGGTCACATGAACATAGATAAAATTGTTGAAGCCGTTAAAATCGGCGTTGCAATGGCAGGCGGAACACCGATAGTGTTTCCCGCGATTGCCGTTTGTGACGGTATTGCCATGGGACATAACGGAATGAAATATTCTCTTATTACAAGAGATATGATTGCGGATTCCACCGAAGCCATGGTAAGAGCTCACGGGTTTGACGGGCTTGTTATGGTACCGAACTGTGACAAAAATGTTCCCGGTCTTTTAATGGCCGCGGCAAGAGTAAATATTCCTACGATATTTGTCAGCGGCGGACCTATGCTTGCGGGCAGAGTTAACGGTAAAAAGACAAGTCTTTCTGGAATGTTTGAAGCGGTAGGTGCTTTTAAAGCAGGGAAAATTAACGAAGAAGAACTTACAAAATATGAAGAAAAAACCTGTCCTACATGCGGTTCGTGTTCGGGAATGTACACGGCAAATTCCATGAACTGTTTAACCGAAGTTTTAGGTATGGGACTTAAAGGTAACGGAACAATACCTGCAGTATATTCGGCAAGAATAGAACTTGCAAAACATGCAGGTATGCAGATAATGGAACTTGTAAAGAAAAATATTTGTCCCCGTGATATTATGACAAAACAATCAATAAAAAATGCTTTAACTGCGGATATGGCTTTAGGTTGTTCAACCAACAGTATGTTACATCTTCCGGCAATTGCCAACGAGTGCGGAGTGGAATTTAATTTGGATATGGCAAACGAAATAAGCGAAAAAACTCCTAACCTTTGCCATTTGGCTCCGGCAGGTCACACATATATGGAAGATTTAAATGAGGCAGGCGGAGTATATGCTGTTTTAAAAGAATTAACAAAACTTAATTTAATAGATACATCGGTTATGACTTGTACCGGTAAAACGTTAGGTGAAAACATTGAATCTGCAGTAAATTTAGATAATGAAACTATAAGAAATATAGATAATCCTTACAGCAAGACAGGCGGAATAGCAGTATTAAAAGGTAACATTGCACCGGACGGTTGTGTAGTTAAAAGAAGTGCCGTTGCACCCGAGATGTTAAAACATGAAGGTCCCGCGAAAGTTTATGACAGCGAAGAAGAAGCTATTGCGGCAATATATGCTGGTAAAATAGTTAAAGGTGATGTTGTTGTTATAAGATACGAAGGTCCGGCAGGCGGTCCCGGAATGAGAGAAATGTTAAGCCCGACATCTGCAATTGCAGGTATGGGATTAGACAAAGATGTTGCACTTATTACGGACGGCAGATTTTCGGGAGCTACAAGAGGTGCATCTTTGGGACACGTTTCACCGGAAGCAGCTTCCGGCGGCTTAATAGCTTATGTTAAAGACGGTGACATTATTTCGATAAATATTCCGGAATATAAAATAGAATTAAAAGTTTCCGATGAAGAAATAGCGAAAAGAAAACAAACAATGCAGATAAAAAAGAAAACGGATATCGGCGGTTGTTTGGCAAGATATGCGGCACAGGTATCGTCTGCCGACAAGGGAGCGATAATTAACAAATTTTTAAAATAAAAAACAGAAATATTTTGGCTACAATTTTGAAACGCAAGGTCTTGAGTATTATAAGACATACACATCGCCCTTGCGTTTCTTCATTTCGCACAAAATCTTTTCTGTTTTTTCCCTGTCCTTACATTTTCATTTAAAAACAAAATCTTTTCTGTTTTTTTCCTGCCCTTATATTCTTATATAAAAGCAAAATCTTAAAAGTCTTTGAGAGTCAAGAACAAAGTACAAAATTTTTTCTGTTGTTTTACCTTTACATTATTTAGTAAAATATCTGCGATAAATGAAAAATTGGAAGTGTTTTCTTTATAAAAAGGAGGAAGTAAATGAAAAAAGGATTGTTGGCATTGTTGTTGGCAGTGACACTTGCAGCACCTGTGTTTGCGGTAGAAAAAGGCAGTATGGAAATTGTTCCAAAAGTTGGTTATGTTATTGAACCTTTACTTATGGAAGATTATTATGGTGACTATTGTGGTTATAAACAAGAATCCACATTTTCGTTGGGAGCAGATTTTTATTATTATGTAATGAACAATTTAGGTGCAGGTGTTGGGGTAAATTATGTTTTTGATAGTAAATTTAAGGAGGATTGGGATAAACAAGATTCTTTGGGAGCAACAAATATATATGTTGCCGTAAAACCGGTATTTGAATTACAAGAAAATAAGTTTATAGATAAAATATATTTCTTAGGACAACTAGGTTACTGTATGACAAGATATGAAAATAAGGAGTATTTCTTCTCTTCTAAAAAATATAATGAAAATGGGTTGTATTGGGCAATAGGAGCCGGTGTAGAAAAATGTAATATTGTTGTAGAACTTGTATATTCCGTAAATTATTTTGAGATAGAAGATTGGAATGAATCTTTTACAAACAGAAGAACTGCAATAAATGCCGGCTACAAATTTAGTATTTAATTAGGCTACATTCAATACAAAAAAACAGAAATATTTTAGTTACAACTTCAAATTCCCGAACCTTATGTACCGTTTCACTTGCGTATACTACGGTTCGGGAATTTTTTGTCTCACTTACAAATATTTTAGTTTTTTTTCTGTCCTTATATTCTATTGATAATCTTAAATAATAATAATCGGCAAATGCTTTATTTTAAGCAAAAACTTGAAAAGTCTTTGAGAGTCAAGAACAAAGTACAAAATTTTTTCTGTTGTTTTACCCTTACATTATTTAGTAAAATATCTGCGATAAATGAAAAATTGGAAGTATTTTCTTTATAAAAAGGAGGAAGTAAATGAAAAAAGGATTGTTGGCAGTGTTGTTGGCAGTAGCACTTGTAGCACCTGCTTTTGCAGTAGAAAAAGGCAGTATGGAAATTGTTCCAAAAGTTGGTTATGTTATTGAACCTTTACTTATGGAAACGGAAGATAATGCAGACAGTTATGCTTACAATGCAGAATCTACATTTTCGTTGGGAGCAGATTTCTATTATTATGTGATAAACAATATTGGCATAGGTGCAGGTATAAACCACATATTTACAAGCAATTTGAATGATAGTTGGGGTGATAAATCAAAAGTAGGAGCGACAAATATATATGTTGCCGTAAAACCGGTATTTGAATTACAAGAAAATAAGTTTATAGATAGAATATATTTCTTAGGTCAGTTAGGTTATGGAATTATGAATAGTGATAAAATAAGCTATAATAAACCATCAGAAAAACTTGATAACGGAATGTATTGGGGAGTCGGTGCCGGTGTAGAAAAATGTAATATTATTGTTGAACTTATGTATTCGGTAAATTATTCTTACTTTGATTATTGGGGTGGAGAAATTTGGACATACAGAAACATTGCAATAAATGTAGGTTACAAATTTAGCTTATAAGTTGATAAGTTGGGAAGTTTAAGAAGAAAATAATATTTGTAATTTTCTCATTTTCTCAGCTAAGGAAAACGAAGTTTTTCGTTCTCAGTTAATCAGCTAAAATTTATTAAATAAAAATTTTAAATAAAGGAGAAAAAATAATGAAAAAAAGTTTGTTAACTTTAATATTAGCAATAGCATTTGCAGCACCTGTTTTTGCAGTAGAAAAAGGCAGTATGGAAATTGTTCCAAAAGTTGGTTATGTTATTGAACCTGTGATGGTGGCCTATAAGGATGCTGGAGAGAAATATGGTTATAAACAAGAAGCCACATTTTCGTTGGGAGCAGATTTTTATTATTATGTAATGAACAATTTAGGTGCAGGTGTTGGGGTAAATTATGTTTTTGACAGTAAATTTAATGATGGTTGGAATAAAAGGGATTCTATGGGAGCGACAAATATATATGTTGCCGTACAACCGGTATTTGAATTACAAGAAAATAAGTTTATAGATAAAATATATTTCTTAGGTCAGTTAGGTTACGGTATGACAAGATATGATAATTCTGGGTATTACGGTTCTAAAAAATATAATGAAAACGGTTTATATTGGGCAATAGGAGCCGGTGTAGAAAAAAGTAATATTATTGTAGAACTTGTATATTCCGTAAATTATTTTAAGATAGGAGATTGGAACGGATCTTATACAAATAGAAGAACTGCAATAAATGCCGGTTACAAATTTAGTATTTAATTAGGCTACATTCAATACAAAAAAACAGAAATATTTTAGTTACAACTTCAAATTCCCGAACCTTATGTACCGTTTCACTTGCGTACACTACGGTTCGGGAATTTTTTGTCTCACTTACAAATATTTTAGTTTTTTTACTGTCCTTACATTTCTATGTTTATATTTTTTTTATTTTGTATAATATTTTTATTAAAGTTGAAAGGATAAAAAATGAATGAAGAATTAAAACAAAAATTAGCTTGTGAACTTTTGGCATTAAGTGTATTCAGGAATATACTTAATACTGAAACCATGCAATCATTTATTTCTTTTTTAACCGAAAAAGATAATATAAAAAAAATAAACTTTTTCGGTGAGTTTGTTTATTCGTTGGCGGAATTTAATTATTCTTTTTCAAACTTTTTATCCAATGCTGTTTTAACAGACGAAAACAAATATATTTTGTCCATAGCACAAAAAAAAGAAGTATCTAAAACTCTTTTGGAAAATACAACAAAAGAACTGAAAATATTTTCGGAACTTTCAAAAATTACAACAGATGACCTTTTCGATAAAGTTGATTTTAAATATATACCCGAATTCGAAAATACCAAAACCGATTTTGTAAAACTTTACGAAAAACAAATAAAAAATATTTCCAAACTCGGATACGGCATTTTTGCTACGGCAAAAATGTTTAAAGTGTTGGATGAAAAAGTTATACCTATAAAATCCGCAGATGAAATTTCCGTTGACAGTTTTATAGGGTATAAAGATCAAAGAAAACAAATTTTTGATAATACTAAAGCATTATGCGAAGGTAAACCTGCCGCAAACATATTGTTATACGGTGATGCCGGTACAGGCAAATCTTCTACGGTTAAAGCGTGTGCCAACTATTTCTATAATGAAGGTGTAAGACTTATAGAAATAAGAAAAGATCAGTTGTTAAGTCTTTCTTATATTATGGGTAAAATTACAGGTAATCCGTTAAAGTTCATAATATTTATTGATGATCTTTCTTTTAATAAAAATGATGATAATTTCAGTATGTTAAAAGCGGCACTTGAAGGTTCTGCTTCGGCAAAAGCAAACAATGCCGTAATTTATGCTACAAGTAACAGAAGACATATAATAAAAGAAAGTTTTGCAGACAGACGAAACGAAGATGATATTCATATTAACGATACAATCCAGGAATTAACTTCTCTTTCGGACAGGTTCGGTTTAACCGTATATTTTGAAAAGCCGAACAAGAATCTTTATCTTGAAATAGTGTTTGCACTTGCCAAAAGAAACAACATTAAAATTGATAAAGAAGAACTGGCTCTTAAAGCGGAAACTTTTGCTTTAAACAGAGGTAACCGTTCACCGAGAGTAGCGGAACAATTCATTAACAGTTTAATCTTGTAATTAAATGATTTTAAAATTTAACAACTTTAGGTTCTTGTGTGAATGAATAGAAAGTTGCCGTTGCATCTTTTAAGTATAAAACCTGAGTGTTGTTATCATCGGCTTTATACATTTTTTGTAAGCTTGGATAATTATCCAACATATGTTGTTTAGCTTCTATCCTGTCATCGTTTACCGCAACAGCTTCTATTCTTATCCAAGTGTTACCGTCAAAAGCACATATTTCTATTTTAGGATTTTGTGCCATTTGTTTAGACACATTTTTTATTTTACCGGTTTGTATATATAACTTATTTTCAAACAAATCTATTGTTCCGAAAGGTCTTACTCTGGGTTGATCGTTTTCCACCGTTGCAAGATAATAAGTTTGGCATTTTTTTAAGAAATCATAAACTGATTGCATATCAAAATTCTCCTTGTTTGTAGTTTCTGTAACAGCTATTTCTTCTTTGTTTGTTGTATTTGAATTATTTTTGTTGAAACTTTTATCAATATTAAAAAACATAAATACGAAAAGAATAGTACCGGCTAAGAATGAAATTTTTGCCGTTTTTGTTGATACTATTTTAAAATCTACTTCTATTCCACAGAATTTATAATACAAAAAATTAAAATAGCAGAAAATTTCTAAAAATTTTTTTGTAAAAAAGAACCCCAATAAAGATATAAACAAAAAAATTACAATAACTAATTTAAAAAATATCATATTGAATATTTATAACCTATGTTAAGATGTATGGTGTACATAGAACCGTGACCGGCATAATCATTATCCGGAATTAACCAGTTATAATAAGTATATAAAGCTTCTATTATTAACCATTTAGCTTCTATACCTACACCTGCACCCATATATAAACCGGAAAGTCCGCTTGCATCTATCAATTTTATGTCGGCATTACTGTAGCCTAACTGACCTATAATATATACACTGTCTATTTCTTTGTTTTCTAAAACCAATTTAGGTTTTCCGGCAAGATAAAAGTTTGTCGCGGATATTTTTTGTGCTGTGTTTTCTATATCTGTTTTAAACAAATGAAAAACACCGATGCCCACACCGATATTTTTCCAAGGATAAGCAAACACTTCTCCGCCTAAAGTATACCCCAAATCAACATCCAAAATTCTGCTGTTTATAATTGTTCTTTCTTGTTCTTCTCCGTTGACCATGCCTGTATCTGTAAATACTACATTTCTATCCAAATCAATGTAAGGAGAAGCTAAAAGCCCGCCCTTTACAATAAAATCCATATTCATTTTTGCACTTACCGGTAATACGCATACAGTAAGCAATAAAATTGAAAAAATAATTTTTTTCATTATAATACTCCAAAAAAATATTTCCTATATTATACTACAAAATTATTTTAATTTACAATTTATAAAATTTTGATTTGCAAAATTTGGTGAATGAGTAAAAAAGTTTGTCGTTAATTATACATTGTACATTATAAATTGTACATTGTCGTTTTTATCCTCTCGGATGATACTTTTTATGTTGTTCTTTTAATCTTTCTTGGCTGATATGAGTATATATTTGTGTTGTGGAAATCGAGCTGTGCCCTAACATCTCTTGAACAAACCTGATATCCGCACCGCCCGTAAGTAAATGAGTCGCAAAAGAGTGTCTTAAAGTGTGGGGGGTAATATTTTTCATAATACCCGCTTTTACGGCTATTTGCTTTAACTGTCTCCAAAATTCTATTCTTGATATAGGTTTGTTTAATCTTGTTAAGAATATAAATTCCGATTTTGTATTTTTCCTTACTCTAAGATATCTTTTTAAATAGAGTTGAGCTTTTTGTCCGAAAGGAACTAACCTTTCTTTGTTGCCTTTACCGAAAATTTTTACAAAACATTCTTCAATATCTATATTAGAAAATTTTAAATTTATTAGTTCGGATACTCTTAAACCCGTAGCATATAAAAGTTCAAGCATCGCTCTGTTTCTTATTGAAAGATTATCGCTTCCTGAAACCGAATTTAACAATCTTGTTACCTCTTCGCCGGTTAACATATCCGGCAAAATCATTGGAACTTTAGGTGCGGTAAGATATATCGTTGGATCTGTTTTTATAAGATTTTCGGCAATAAGAAACTTATAAAATTGACGAATGGATTCTATCATCCTATAAATACTTCTCGGCTTAAAATTCGATGTTTTAAGATGCCACAAAAAATCCGTTATTTCCAAATGTGTTATGTTTTCGTAATTTATTTTTTTTTCTTCTAAAAATTTCAGATATGTGTTAAGGTCTGTTCTGTAAGCAAGAGCAGTATTTTTTGAAAGCCCTTTTTCTATTAAGATATAGTTAATAAAATCGTCAACTCTTTGCATATTATTGGTTTAAGTAAGGATTATTTTTTAATTCTTGTTTTAGTGTCGTAAAAGGACCATGCCCGGGACAAATAATTGTGTCGGGCGGGAACTTTTTAATTTTTTGTAAAGATTGTATAATCTCATCATAATCGCCGCCATATAAATCCGTTCTGCCGATAGAATTTTTAAATATAGTATCGCCGGCAAACAAAATATTATCTATCAGAATGCAGACAGAACCTTTACTGTGCCCGGGTGTGTGAATGACATAATATTTACAAAAAGAAGTCTCTTTTGTTTCTTCTTTATCAAAAAAAATGTCTGCTTTTTTTATTATTGTCGGGCTGCCTATTATCGTTGAAAAATTTTTGTTTGCGTCGGAAAGCATTTCCGTATCATCTTTGTGAATTGCTAACGGAATATTATATTTTTGCCTTATTATATCGTTAGAAAGAGTGTGGTCAAAGTGTCCGTGAGTATTTATTAAAATTTCGGGTTTCAGGTTGAGTTTTTCGATTTTATCTATTACTTTTTTTCCGTCTTGACCGGGATCTATAATAATTGCTTTTTTAGAAGTTTCATCATAAACTATATAACAATTTACTTGAAACTCTCCTGATACTATAAATTCTGTTTTCAGCATTTTATTTTTGATCTAAAAAAATATTTTTGTGAGTAACTAAATAACTTATTCCGGAATATAAAGTGAATATTGTTGCAATTAACATTAACCAATAAGGAGCATGGATTAATATTAAACCTATAAAATGTTGCCATCCGGCGGCTTCCATAAGCTCATACGGCGTGATAAAAAAGAATTTTGTAAGGGTTGCATTTACTACTAAAATAACAAGTATTGTAATAATTGCAATCATTTGAGATGTCGTTTTTACTTTACCTGCCATACTTGCAGGTATTATTATGTTTCTTGAAGCCGCAATAGATCTAAGTCCGGTAATAATGAATTCTCTGGAAATAATACAAATTACCATCCATGCCGGAATATTTAAAGTATAAATTCCGACAAAAGAAACAAATGCGGAAGTTACCAAAAGTTTATCTGCCAACGGATCAAGAAATATTCCGAATGTTGTTATTATGTTGTTCTTTCTTGCTATAACACCGTCGTAGTAGTCTGTTATTGAAGCGGCAATAAAAACAAGCAAAGCGAAAATATTAGCCCAAAACGAATCTATTATCATTAAGACAATAAATACCGGAACGAGAAAAACTCTAATCATTGTTAATTTGTTTGCCAGATTCATAAATAAATCCTTACTTTTAATTAAAAACTAATTATACATTATTTTGCAATTAAATCGTAGTCTTTATAATCTTTTATTGTTATTTCGGTAAATTTATTTAATGTTATATTTTTGTTTTTGTTAACGATAATTGTGTTATCAATTTCAGGTGCTTGAAAGTATGCTCTGCAATAAATTTTGTCTTTTGAAATTGTTTCAGGTAACACTTCAAAAGTTTTACCTATCTTTTCTTTATTGTTTTTTATAACATTTTCAAATTGTGCATTTGCAAGAAGTTGTACTCTTTTTTCTGTAATCTGTTGAGAAATTTTATTTTTCAGTTTATAAGATTTGGCAAGTTTTTGATCCGAGTAACCGAATATTCCCACATGTTCAAAGTAGTTTTGTTTTACAAACGATAAAAGTTCTTTGAAGTCTGCTTCCGTTTCGTTGGGAAAACCCGTTATTAAAGATGTCCTTAGTGTTATTTCAGGAAAATCTTTTTTTATTTTTTCTATAATTTTTCTTGTGTTTTCCGGTCTTTTCATATCATTTAAAACTTTCTTGCTTATATGTTGTATCGGTATATCAATATAGTTACAAATATTTTCCGTTTCGTATATTGTTTCCAATAATTCTTTTGTTATTGTTGACGGATAAGCATATAACAATCTTATCCATTTAAGTTGTTTTATTTTTGATATTTCTTTTAACAGTTTTGCAAGCGAAAGTTTTCCGTATATATCTATTCCGTAAGAGGTGGTATCCTGAGCTATTACATTAAGTTCCCGTATGCCGGAATCTGCAAGAGCTTTGGCTTCATCCGTTACGGATTTTATTGTTCTGCTTATAAATTTTCCTCGCAGATTAGGTATTATACAGTAACTGCACCTGTGGTTACAACCTTCCGCTATTTTTATGTAAGTAGAAGGAGAATTTGTTGACAATACTCTTGTTTTAAAAGTGTTTATTCCGCCTGCACAGTTTGTGTTTGCAAAGAATTTATGCTTTTTTATTAATTTTACTATTTGATCAAAATTACCTGTTCCCACATATCCGTCTATAAAAGGATAATCTTTTTGCATTTTATCTTGCAATAATTGAGCCAAACAACCGGAAACAAATATTTTCAAATCTTTGTTCTGCTGTTTTAGAAGTCCCGCCTGCTGTATTTGATAGTGAGATTCCGCTTGAGCATCTTGTATGAAAGAACATGTATGAATAACAATTATATTTGCCTGCGATAAATTGCCGGTTATTTCATAACCTTCCTTCAAAAATAAACCTATTACTGCTTCGGATTCGACAGTATTTTTGGAACAACCTAAAGTGATTACGGATACTTTATTATTTTTCAAAATCAGTCTCTTTTTAATGTTATTGTATTAACTTTGCTGTTGGAAGCACCTTTGGATATATCAACAAGCTTATCGTTAAAATAAACTTCTATTCCATCAATATTTCCTATTTTTATATTAAATTCTTTTTTTGTTGTTGCTTCAAAAGTTTTATCTTTTGATAAAATGCTCTCAAAAAGTTTTTTGTTGTCACCGGAAATTTTTATCCAAGTATCTTCCAATGCTTTTATATAAAGTTTTTGTTCTGTTTGTTGAGAATTTGTCGCCGCACTTTCTTGCTCTTTTTTCGATATTGTCTGTACGCTTGTTTCTTCGGGAAGAACAGCTTTTTTTGTAGGAATAAGCATAATGATTATGCAGATAATAAGAACGGCTGCAACAGCATATCCTGCATAAATGAGTGTTTGTTTGTTTTTTTTATAAAATTCAATGAATTTATTTTCCGCATTATTGTTGCTTTGCTTAAATAAATCTTCCTGTTGGTCCAATTTCGATTGTTCGTACATGTTTATCATTTCGTTGGGATCCAATGATAAAAACAAAGCATAAGTTTTTAAAAAGTTTTTGTAATACAGTTCAGCAGGAAAAGCGGATACATTATCGTTTTCAAGCCCTTCAATATATTCTCTTTTTATTTTGGTGGTTTTGTGAACCCTGTCTATAGAAAATCTTTTTTTCTTTCTTGCCTGTTGTAAAACTTTTCCGGGACCGCTCATAATAAACCTCTATAATTCTATAACATCAACATTTTTCGGTGCCGTAAATTTAAATATATCATTTGAAAAATTGTTGTTTAATTTATAATTTGTTAATTTTACATCTACCGTAAAGTTGCCGTTATCAAAAGATGTTTTTGTTATTAAAGAAGAACTTTTACTTACGGTGATTGTCATGTTCCATTTTTCTTTTTGGTTCAGCGGCTTTATTAAAAAAGAATAATCTACTTTTGTTTCTTCTTTAAGTTCTATAATATAATCTTTCTTTAAAGTTTTCCAATTTTGAATAAACTTGAATACAGATGTTAACAACATATCGCTGTTTATAACATCTTTCCATTTTTCAACAATAGCTTGTCTGTTATCGGGAACATAAGTTGTAATATGTTTGCCGTCGATATATGAATATTGCTTTGTAGGCTTTATTTGCCCCAAATAAATAAAATTTTGTTTCTTATGTTTAAATACACCTTCCGAACTAAATTGTTCGTTTGTGGAAAGATAAGTTAATGTTTGAGTATAATCTGCCTGTAAATCTTTTACGGAAGAATCTTGCTTTTCCAATTTTGATAAAATTGCATCAATATCTTGCTTTTGAGATTGGGCACAAAAAGCGACGGAGATACTTATAAGTAACAAACAAATAACGGATGATAATTTAAATAAAATTTTAGTTATCATTTATTCTTAAATAATCCTCCACTAAATTATAGTTTATTTCCCAACGATTTGTTCCTTCCGGCTTATGAATAAAGCCTCTAACCTCTAAAACACTTAATATATTTGTTGCTCTTGCAGAACCGCCAAACTGTGCTTTTAACAAATCCTGTGATATCCTTCTTCTTTCAAGAATAAGTTTTAATGCAGGGATAAGATCTTTTTCCGCTTTATCCGCCGCCGTTGCCGCGGCCGCTTGGCTTACTTCGTGAGTAGGCGGTTCATAAAATTTAGGAAAATCCTGGTCCGCTATAAATTTTACCACTTGTTCTATTTCTTTTGAAGAAACAAAAGCACCCTGAAGTCTTACAGGTCTCGGTTCGGAAGGAGGTAAGAACAACATATCTCCTTTACCTATCAAACTTTCCGCACCGATGGTATCAAGTATAACTTTAGAATCCACAGCAGATACTGTTTGGAACGATTGTCTTGCAGGGAAATTGGCTTTAATTGTTCCGGTTATAACATTTACGGTAGGTCTTTGAGTTGCAAGTATTAAATGTATTCCGACAGCTCTTGCCATTTGTGCAAGTCTTTGAATGGAATCTTCGATTTCTTTTGAAGCAACCATCATCAAATCAGCCAACTCATCTATAATAACAATTATATAGTAATCTTTATCTCCGCCTTCGGCAACCATTTTTGCATTATAGTCTTCAATATTTCTAACCATATTGGATGCATATTTTTCGTATCTTTCTTCCATGACTTTAACCAATTTTTTTAATGCATCGGAAGCTTCGTTAGGTCTTGTAATAACATCCGCATCATCTGCTATACAACAAGGATTATATAAGTGAGGAATCTGCTTATATGCAGTCATTTCCACTCTTTTGGGATCTATTAACATAAACTTAACTTCGTCAGGTCTTGCCTTATACAATATAGATAAAATAATATTGTGCACACCGACACTTTTTCCCGAACCCGTAGCTCCGGCAATAAGTAAGTGAGGCATTTTGGCTAAGTTGGAAATATATCCGCTTCCGTCCGTTTTTGTTCCTACGGCCAATGTTAATAAAGATTTTGAATCTTTGAATTCTTTCGTGTCTATAATATCTCTTAAACTTACCATTGATGGTTTCGGGTTAGGTATTTCTATGCCGACTGCAGATTTTTCAGGTACGGGCTCAATTCTTATCGCTGCGGTTTTCATTGCAAGAGAAATATCGTCCATTATATTCATTACCGACTGCATTTTTGTTCCGGGGGCAAGAACTATATCATATCTTGTAATAACAGGTCCCGGGATAATATCTTGAACAACTGCATCAATTCTGAAAGATTTTAATGCTTCTCTTAATGCTTCGGCTCTTTCCTGAAGTTCCGATTCGTTTATTTGCGTGTTTAAAGAACCTTCTCTTAAAAGAGTTACCGGAGGCAAGGTATAACTGAATGTTTTTGTATCTATTTTTTCTTGTTTAACTATAGGTTTCGGCTCTGCTATAGGTTCTTGTTTCGGTTCTTGTTCAATTTCTTTTTCTTCCTGCGGTTGCTGTACTTGTATTTTCTTTTGTTCTTCCGTTCTTGCGGCTTTCATTTGTTCTTGAACAAAATCTTCTTTATCGTCTTTTTTGTTCTGTCTGCTGTCAATTATTCTCGGCTTTTCCGTTTGTTCGAAAGGAGTTTCTTCTTCTTGTTCCTTTTTAGATCTGTTTTGAACAATGTTCGGCTTTTCCTGTTTTTTTGCTTTTCTGTATTCGTACCATTGCTTGATATCTTCAATTGTTGATTTTACTATATATTTAGCAAGTTTAAATAATGATATTCTAAAAAAGGCCGCAATAAAAAATATAAAACATATACCTACTATTGCTATTGAGCCCCAATTACCGAAAAACTTTAAAAAGAAAGGGGATAATGTGTTGCCCAACCAACCGCCGTCTTGGAATTTTAGGTTAAATATACTCTTTATTAATGAAAATAAAATTGATGATAGTGTTACGGAAACTACTGCCAAAACCAAATCGATTCTTGTTCTTAATATTGTTGAGGTTATGAAATACAGTATACCGAACCAAAATAAAATGATAGGAATTATATATGATGAAGCTCCGAAAGAACTGAACATTATACTGGATAATGCTTCACCTACTATGCCTGTATCGCTTGCCGATATTAAAGCATATAATAAGAAAAAAGATATTGCGCAACAAATACAACCCAATAACAATCTTTTGCTTTTCTTATATTCTTCCAATTGCTTTTTTGTTTGTTTAGCCATAAATTTTACCCGTAGTTTAAGTTAACGAATATTATAACAAAATATTATAACAAAAAAAACAGTGTTTTTATAATACATGCGTCTGTGTATTTTTAAGATTTCACAAAAAATTCACAATGTTTTTTAGAAAAGTTT
>NZ_DGIC01000005.1:0-49518 GCF_002392975.1 Candidatus Ruminimicrobiellum ovillum | reverse complement strand
ATGACTATATCAAACCCTCCTTTATTTTCTCTATAAAAGCCAAACATCCAAGAAGGTTCAAAAAATTCAGATGATGTATTTTGATCATAAGGATTCCAATCTATTAATATTTCTGCCATTTTGATTTCTTGTTTTATATCTAATTCTTTTATTTGTCTAATATCATTCTCAATTTTTCTTATTTCAGAAGATAAGTTTCTTTTTTCTTCAGCAAACAAATTTAATTGTCTTACTGTTTTTTCGCCAAATAGATTTGTTTCTTCTATAGTTTCTATTTTTTCAGGTTCTTTTTCTATTTTTGCAAGTTGTATTTTCTTTGTTTCTAAATATTTATTTAATCTTATTAATTTTTCATCTTGCTCTTTTTTACAAACATCTGCTATTTTTAATTTTAGTTCTTTTTTTATTTCTTGTTCTTTATTGATTAAGTTTTTTTTCTTTTCATAAGAAACGACTGAAAATAATTTATGTCTATTATCTTTTAATTCATGTATTAATTGCTCAATAACAGTATTTTGTTGAATTATATTAGTATCAAAAAACTCAATTTTTTTCCCTTCTTTTTGCTGTAACCCAACAAGAGTGTTTGCACATACAAAATTTGACTCTAAATTTGGTAAAGGTCTAATATTATAATTATTATCTTTATTATCTTTCTTTATATCTTGTTCACAAATTAAAGAAATAAATAATCTTAATCTACTTATTTGTATTGCAATTGATTGTATATCAACACCATATATACAATTTTCTATTAAATATAATTTTCTTGCATAATCCGGATTATTTATATTACTATTAAAATTATTATCTATATCTTCTTTTTCTTGTTCAAACTCTTCTTTTGTTAATGAATTTTTTGTTGTTTTAAATTTAGAATTTAAATTATCCAATACTTTTTTATACCAATACTCGTTTTTTAAATCTAATTTTCTTAATATGTGAACCATTTGTTGCAATATACCAACAGGAAAAGCACCGGAACCACAAGCAGGATCTAATATTTTACATTCAAATAAATTATTAATAATATTTTCTTTTAATTGTTTGTTATGATTTATTGAATCAGGTATTTCTTGTTGTGTATTTATTAACAATCTTAAATCTTCTTGTATAGATTCCAATTGTGGAATTTTTTGCAACAAATAATTGGTTAAACTTTCATTAACCATATAATTTACAATTTCTCTTGGTGTATAAAAAGATCCTGATTCTTTTCTTGCGGTTTCTTGTGTTTCAGGATTATATGCTCCTAAAAGATTTTCAAAAACTTTTCCTAATAATTCAGGATCAAGTGCGATTTCTGCATCATCAGGTGAATTTTCATCAATAGTAAAATTAAACTGTTGTAATATATTTATAAGACCGGAAACTTGAACTTTTTTAAATTTCTTATCATTATATTCTTTGCTTAAATCTGCAGTCTGTTCTTGTGCAAAAAACAAGAAATTTGGAATATTAGCTTGCCTTTCTTTTCTTCTGCTAAAACCATCCCAATAGTAAATTGTCTTTTTCCCTGTTTTTTTATCTATTTTTTCTTTGTCATCTAAACATTCAAATAAACCACCATTTAAGAAAGGAATTGTAGAATATAGTTCTATTATTTCTTTTTGTGAAATTTTAAATTCCTTTTCATATCTATATAAAGTTTTAATATTGTAAGTATCTTTATTACCTTCTCTTGTTCCTGTATCAAGAGCAAAACCTCTTTCATTTATTTGTTTGTTTAATGTCGCAAAAAATAAATTTTGCAGTATTGCTCTATAATAATTATTTTGAGTTTTACTTAATGGTTCAAAATCTTTTAACACATTTTCTTTTAAATATTCTTTATCAAACAAACTATTAGGAATTAAAGCTTTATGCTTTAAAAACCATACGAAAATTACCCTTGTTATTAACCTTATTACATTTTCATTGTTATATTTTTGATTATCTTCCGTAGTTGATATATCGTTTGGAAAAGAAACATTTTTTACTGCCCAAAAATACCAATCTTGCAATTTTTTATAAAATTCTTTACTAACTTTTTCTACAGAGAAAGCTTCTTTTAAGTCATTATATGTAGTAAAATCTTTTTCTCCTATTTGGCTAAGAAAAGTTTTGTTAGTAAAATCTTTACTTACAAAATATGTAAACCTTCTAAAATTACTAAATTCTCTTTTTTTATCATGGTATTGTGGATATATCAAAGAAAATCTAAAATTACCATTAATATCATAAAAAACAAATATTCCTGCTTGATAATCATATTCATATTTTTTCAATATTTCTATTGCTATATCATACTGGTCTTTTTTTGCAGATTTTTCAGTTAGTTGTTTATTTACTTTAAATGCACATACCAAAACTTTTTCTTGTTGATAATCAATATATCCAATATTAACACTATTTGTAAACTTGTTTTTCTCTTCAATTTCTTTAAATTCATCTTTGTTTACATTTTGATAACAAAAATTAGTTTTTGTTCTAAAAAAATTAATGAATTTATTTATTGAAAAGTTTTCTATTATTTTTTTTAAATCATCCGAATTTGACATAATTTAACAATCCCTATTTTATATTTTCAACAGCTATTACAATTTCTTTATTTATTTTTGTTATATTCTGAATTTCTTTTTGTAGATAATCTAAACCGAGTTCTTCTTGTAGCTTTTTTATTTCTGCAATATTTTTGTCTTTAAAATTTGCGATTTTCCTTAATGTATATTCCGGTAATGTTCCATAATACATAATATCTTCTAACAATATTTTAAAAAAATCTAAATATTCAGATAAATTTTTATTATTGATTAAAGATTTTAAATTATTGAAAGCATTTGTTTCTATACTTAATCTATTTTTTGGTGTATATTTTTTATCTCTTTTATAATCTTTCATTAAATTATATGTTGCCCAAAACTCTTCAGTATTCCATTTTAAAGAAATAGTATCCTTTTCACATTTTATATTATCATATATTTCTTCAAAATAAACTTCTTCTATATCTTTTTTATTTGCTGTTAATGGAGACTTTAAGACATACAATCTTTCTTTTTTTGCAAAAACTATAAGTTCTTTATTGCTATAACTTTTGGCAACTTTTACTCTTGGTGGACAATTCTTTATTTTATCTATGATTTCTGGATATTGTTGTTCTATTTCTAAATATTCTTTTAAAACAGAAGTATAAAAGCTTTCAGGATCATTACTTTGAGGATTTGCTTGAATTTTAGAATATAATGCTGATTTTTGAGGTTCTTCATCGATACTAAAAATTTTAGAATCTTCTCCTAGGGCATTATGTATTAAAAACATTTTGTTTTGTGCAATATCTCTTGATTTGACAACATTTGCACCTTTTTCAGTTGGGAAAAAATTAACTATATATAGTTCTTCAAAACATTTTTTGTTTATTCTATTTATTCTTCCCAACCTTTGTATAACTCTAACAGGATTCCATGGTATATCATAATTTATTATCATTCCTGCCCTGTTAAGATTAAAACCCTCAGACAATTTATCACTGCACAAAAGTATATTGTATTTGTTTTTTTGTTCTTTATAAGAAGCATCAAAATTCTCATAAATTTCATTTTCTTTTGAATTAAAATTTCTTGAAATTGTTAAAAGATTTTCTGAAAATTCTTTTTCTATTTTTTCTTTTAAATAATCCACAGTATCTAAATATTCTGAGAATATTATTATTTTTCTTTTAGGTTCTTTTTCTATTTGTTGTTTTAATTTCTCTATAATACAATTACTTTTTGGATCATTTTCTACCAATTTTAAGCTTGCCATTTCTTGCAAAAGACTTTCAAAAAGAGAAATATCGCTTTTTATGTGTTCTATAAATTTTTCTTTATCATTGAATTCATTTACTTTATACACTCTGTTATTTTTTGGATTTGTAGAATTCGGCTTTGAAAATTCTTCTAACATTCTTTTTATTTCATTAGGATCATCTTCTTCCAAAATTTTATCTATTAAATTTCTATCTAAAATAATTTTATTTTCTCTTTCTATAAATTCCAAACAGTTTTCTGTTGCTTTTTTAAAATTTTCCAATGATTGTTGAAATGCCCCAAAAGAACTTTCAAACCTTTTTACAAGTAACCTTCTCATAAAACCAAAAAAGTTTTTCTGTTGTAAATATTGTCTATTTTGTTCTTCGTTAAAATCATTAGGATCTGCATTTAATCCCACCAAATATTCAAAAGGTCTATAAATGGCTCCTTTAAATGTTCCGATATCTCTATCTGCAAAGTGTTTTTCTAATATTTCATCGTAAAATTTTGACTGTTCATTTGTTAATTCATAAAACCACTCTGTAGGGTCTGCTACTTTAGACAAAGCTTGTATTTCTTTACTATATAGTGGATTTTCTTTTAAATCTATTCTGTTCCTTCTAATTACAACAGGTTCTATTATTGCCCTTATTTTGCGAGAAAGTTCTTTTGCTTTATTTGAAACTTTTCTTAAATGTTTCTGTTCTATGGTAACAATTTCTTCATCAAAAATTTGTTTGTAAAATTTTAACAATTCCTTCTTTTTGTTTCTTTCCTTTGTTTTATAGTATTTTTTTATATAAGAAAGTTTATCAAATATTCTTGAAAACTCTAAAAATTGTTCCGACAAATTGTTTGTTAATGTCATTGTAGATTGTTTAGGTATTATAAATAATTTTAACAATGAAAAAATATCATTAGGATGATTATTGAAAGGTGTTGCTGTAAGCAATATAACTTTTTTCCCTCTGCAAATATTTTTTATTAATTCATAATTTTGTGTATCTTGATTTCTAAAATAATGGGCTTCATCTATGATAACAATTTCAATATCTTTTCTTTCTTTAACATATTTTAAAGAATCTTCTAAATTACCTCTTGATAAAGCTTTCCAATCATGCAATTTAAATTCTTCAAGATATTTAGTCCAACCAGTTTTATTTATATCATCACCAATTAGTCCCGGAGGACAAATAACAACACCTCTTTTTGCCAGTTGCTTGGCTATTAAACATGCTATTATTGTTTTTCCTAATCCAACAACATCTGCAACAATAACCCCATTATTTTGTTCTATTATTGAGACAGCTTGTTTTACTGCATCCATTTGATATTTATATTGCTTATAACCATTATCTGCTAATATTCTTAAAACATCTTCACTTAATTTTTTTTGCTTAAAAGAATCCAAATAAGTTTTTATTATTAATACAAAAGCTTCATAAGGTGTTAGTTGTTTTATTAATGTGTCTTGTTGTAGAACATCTAGTATTATTTGTTTAAAGTTTTGAAATTCTGTTATTGGAGTAGCATCTTCCCATAATTTATCAAAATAATCGTTCGCTTCTTTTGTTCCATAATCGGAAATTTCAACATTAAATTCTTCTTGTGTTTGTAAACCAGGTTTTGTTAAATTACTTGAACCAGTTATAAAAAAATCTTTCTTTACCTGTGTTTTATCCAATTTGAAAATATATAATTTTGAGTGATTTGGATTTTGAGTTTTTTTTATGATTAATCTATCTTGTTTTATTAACTCTATAAAAAAATTTATTTGATCATAAAATTCTTGAGTATCAGCAATTTTATTTGTTAAAGATTTTTTTAATGATTCCAAAAATAATTGTCTTGCTTCAAAATCATCTGTTTTAACATCATATTCAACGAGTTTATAATTTAACAAATCTACATTTAAGCCTACTAATATTTTTAATTTCACACTAGGATTTTCTTTTAATGTTTTATATAATTCCTGAGTTCCTGAAAAATAAAAGAAACCTACTAAAAATTTAAGTTCTTCCGATTTAGATATTAATTCAACTAATCTTTCTTTTAAACTCTTTTTATCACTATTTGTTATAAAAGAATTCATTTAAACTCCTATTAGAAATAGTTTTTATAATTTTACCAAATTCCAGTGTTATTTACTATCGTTTTATTTATATAATAAGAATAAATTTCACATAAAGAAAAAAAAACAATGAATTTATATATTTTAATTATAGATACAAATAATAAAATTAAGGACAATAAAGAAAAAATATCAAACTTATATAAATCTTTTGATCAATGTCGTACAGTAAAATACCGAGATTGGGCTCATGAAATTACATTTGGATTTTTAGTATCAGAATATGTTTTAAAATTAAATATTGCTTCGAAAGATGATAATCTTGATGCTGTTCTATTGTTAGCTCGTAGATTATTAGAAGTCTTTATTGTTACTGAATATATTGTAACTACTAATCAGTTTGATGTTATGATTGATTTTTGTGTCTATGATCGACACGAATATTTAAAGGGATGTATGGCTAGAGGAGTTGCTGATGAAAAACTCTTTCCTGAATTAGTTGGACTAGATAATTACCTTTCAGACTTCCAGAAACAAGAGAAAGAATTATTCTCGCAACATGGTTCCGGTAAAAAAATGTTGCCTATAAGAAAGATGGCAGAACGAATTGATTATTTAGATGAATATAACTACTTTTATAAGTTTACATCTAAGCTTTTACATTTTTGTCCATTTTCTTTAAATGGTGATGCAGATTTTAATAGGCCACTTGATAAAGTTGTATTTTTATGTCGAGTGGCTAAATATATAGAGAAGATTCGTTATGAGTTGGAAAACATATATCAACGAATTCCTAAGATATAAAGTGCCGTTCAAGACCTTAAGATTTTAGGTTATAATAAAAAAACAACTCTGTTTGTCGCATCCAAAGAGTTTCGGAGTTTTTACTTGTAATAAAGCATTTGCCGACTGCAGTGTACATAAATGGAAGTAAAACGGATGGTACATAAGGGAGGCAAATGCAAAATTAGAAGTAAAAAATAAAACTCGTTTAGCTAGAAATAAATTTAAAATTTATTTAGGAGAAGAAATGCCTTTAGATATTCAAAAAAGTTTACAGACTATAAAAGATTTTAAATCGTTGAAAATACCGGCTTTTGCCGATGGGAATCAAGATACTTTTGATTATATGGTTTGTAATTTATATCACCGAGTTTGCCAAGCAATTAAATCTTTTGTTATATTGTTTGAAAATGAAAGATATTATGATTCTTTTATTATTGCAGGACATTGTTTAGAAATTTGTGCAATATTAAGTTATATAAAAGATGCTCCAACTTCTGAAACTTGCAGAAAAAGATATAACAAATATTTAGCATCGTCCGTATTTGGAAGATTAAAATATAATTTGGAACTTAGAGATAATCTCAAAACTGAATCTTCGTGGAATGCCGTTAAATCTTTATTGGATATATTTAAAACCGTTGATACAAGTATTATTAAATATAACAAAAACAGCGAAGAAGCAATTAAACAGCTAAGTAAGAGAGAAGGATTAAACAGAGATAAAATTCGTGTACTGAACGAATATTATTCAAAAGTTAAAGTAAGAGAATATATAAATGCTTTTATAAAAAGCACATCTTCTTTCGGCGGTGAAGAATTTAACAGATTTTATGAAAAATACTGTAATATAAAACATGGTAATATGATGACTCCGGGAGCATCTTTCGAGCATAACCCGTTTGATTGTTTCGCGGAAGACGGAATAATGCTGATTTTAGGAATAATGTATTATTTAAAAGATTTTAAGTTTTAGGTGATTTTAGAAAAAACTTCCCTTAAAAATTCGGCAAAATCGCTTTTTATTTCACTTTGTTCCGCATTATGTTTAAATAAATTCTCCAAAGTTTGTTTATTAAAAACAAATAAATTCGTTAATGAACTTTTATCGTAATCGGAAAAAATATTTTCTTTAATAAGTTTTAAATATTTATCGGACTTCATCGGTTCATTAAAATGATTATTGGCTTTACAAATTTCTTTCCATTTATTTAAAACATCGTCATTAAAATGCATAATTAAAAAATCTTCAAAGTTAAAATAATTAAATTTGAAATTCGGTATTCCTTTCGGTTTCTTTTTATATTTATCATAATTTCTTTGTTCGTTTCTTTTATAAATATCGTAATCCACCCAAATTTCAATATTTGCTTTTTTATTCAATTTCCTTTCGTTTCTATACTTTTTTACAACTTCGGTAAAATGTCCTGTGCCTACTTCTTTAGGAACAAAAACAATAGAATTTTCTACAGATTGTTCTCTTAAAAATCTGTTTAATTCCTGCAAATATTTAGTTTCAGATTTACCTTCACAAATTACAATAATACTTTTCATTTCATCTATATATACGGATAAGGTATTCCCCCAAAAACTCCATTCCAATATAATTTTCTAAAATCAGTAACATTTCTAATATCTTTATCCTTGTAATCAGAAATTCTTTTTATTGTTGTTCCAGCTTTTAAATTCTTATTTATAAAAGAAACTTCAGATATTCTAAAAACTTCTTCAGATAAAATATCTGTTGCGTGACAAGTAAAAATTAATTGTGCATTTTTCTTATTATAATCTTTATCTTTAAACATTTTTATTATTTGTATTAGTATCATAGGATGTATTGCTCTATCTATTTCATCTATAATTAAAGCGGCTCCGTTTTCCAATGAATATAAAACAAAACCTATTAACGACAATAATATTTGTGTTCCGTTAGATTCTTCTCTAAAAAAATTAAATTTCACTTCTCTATTGTTTATATCGTGATGATAAGAGTTTATATATTCAAGTCTTAATACATTGTTATTAAAATTTTGTTCAACAAATGCAGGTATATCTGTAAGTCGCTCTTGTGGATTTTTTAGTTCTCTGTTAAGAGACATTCTTGTTATATCTATATCAAACTTTTTTAGTATATCTGCTATTTTATTAAAAGATTGTTGCAGAGATTCATTATCATTTTTATGATTAGATAAAATTGCTAAAGAATCTCTATATGGAATATTATTGGTTAAACTTATAACTATTGAAGATATCATATAGTTAAAAGCATCTACTAAATCTTTGTTTAATCCTTTATAACCAAAATTTATTCTTGATAAAAAAGGAAATATTTGTAATTTTTTATTTTCATTAAGAATAGGTTCATTTAATTCAAAATTTTGAAATTGAGAACATTCAACATCAATAATATTGTTAAATTTATCAGCATTGTAGTCTTCTGTTTGAATATTTTTAAAATTATTTTTTGAAGATTTATCTATTGAATATAATATTTCATTGTTTTTTAATAATTTTTCTTTTTGAATAGAAAAAGCATTATATTCTATGCAATATGCGTATTTAGTTTTATCTTTAAAAAATTCTATTTCAAAAGAAGAATAATTATATTTAGGATTTAACTTATTTGGGAAATAATGACCGATTATACCTTTCTGTAAAATCTGATTTAATACTAATAATGCCATTACAATATTGCTTTTTCCGGAAGCATTTGCACCATAAAAAGCCATACAAGGAACAAACCTATTTTTCTTGTCTGCTTCTAAAAAAGGTATAGTATTAAGTTGTTCGTAATTGTTTGGTGCTTTACCTTCCGCATAAGAAAAATCAACTTCAACATCAAGTATTGACTTAAAGTTTCTAATTTTAAAATAAGATAACATTTTATTCACCTTTGTTTTGAATATAAACAAAATTTATGTTTATATTTTAATATGTATACTATATTTTGTCAATATTTTTTATAAATAGGTTGTTTTTAATGTTTATTTTTTTTGTTGTTTAATATATTGATTTTTTATGTTATCGTTCAAGACCTTAAGATTTTGTGTTAGAATGAAGCAACCAAAATATAAATTCCTTATTCTTGGCTTTCAAAGAATTTAAAAATTTGTTTAGTTGTTTTGCTGTTATGCCGTTCAACCCATTAAGATTTTGGAAAACGACGAGATCCCGCATCAAGTGCGGGATGACATTTTTTTGTCGTTGGTTGCTCTCAAATAATTTACAAATTTTATTTAGTTGTTTGTAGTTGTCGTTCAAGACATTAAGATTTTAGGTTAGAATGAAGCAACTAACGAATGAAGTGTATATGGATCCCGCAAGGGCATACTCGATTGAGTTAGTTGCAAAATTATAACCAAAATATTAATGTCGCTATAAAAACGGATTTTCTTAGAATACGAAGTTAGAATTTAAAAGATAAATCCGTTTCGCCATAAATATTAAATTTATAGGACATCCCTATATTCCTCCCTCCCATACATAACTTTTTGGGCATAAGAACATATCGGAACAATTTTGACATTTTTTAATCTTGCTTGTTCAACAACTTTGTTTAATAATCTTCTGGCAATTCCCTGCCCTTCAAAAGCGGGGCGAACTCCCGTATGAACAATATGCCATTTATTGTCATCAACATCAAATTCACATTCGCCGATTAAATTTCCGTCTTTGTAAGCGGCACTTCTGTTTAAAGTTTCTTCAAATACAACGGAAATCGAATCTTTCAATTCGTATTGCAATGCTTTAGACGGGCACATATCAATTATTGCGGCAATTTCTTTTGCGGAAGCTTTTGATAAATCAATCCAAGGTTTTTGATTAGGGTTAAATACTTCTTTGTTTCCTTGAAAACATTTACCGGCATGTTGACATAATTTCGGGTTCCAAAACACTTTAATATCATCATTCTTATAAGTTATATATCTTTGCTTTTTATTTTCTTTTTTAAGATTATCCATTGCATTAAAAGCCCTCTATTTGTATTATTTCTCCAAATGATATTTCTTCCTCAAATTATTGGATATCTCCTCCGCAACAAACGTCAAATTATCTTCCTTCGAACACTTAATTATCAACATAATCTTCGGATAAGTACTTGTATAAACAGTAGTATCTGCAAAATGTCTGCCGTAATAGCTTGTATATGCACCTGTTTCTGTTTTTGAATTGTTATTTGAATTTACGATATCAAAAGTTTTATAACCGTTTTCCAAACAAGTTTCCGCTGCTCTTAACAACGCATAATCTTGTGCGGTTGTTACTGAAGTATCGGAATTCCCGTTAAAAGTTATTTCATACATACCTTGCTGTAAGAGTGTATCGTAATATCCTGTACCTGTAGGCGATTTTGCTCTTTCGTAAGTTGTTGCACAAGATACAAGTAACACCATACACAAAGACATAACAACAAATTTAAATTTATTTTTCATACCCTTCATAATAATAGGACTGTTCAATACCTTTAAAAATTATTTCTCTATCATTAATTTTATCTGTAAGTGCGGCTTGTAATAAAAATCTTAATTCTAAATCGTTGATAGGACTTCTTTCCATTGCTTGTAAATATAAATCTTTATCTACATTTTGCCAGTCTACAACTTTTTTAAGATTTTTTTTCAGTATCATATCAAGCCAGATTCTTGTTGATCTGCCGTTACCTTCCATAAACGGATGCGCAATATTCATTTCAACATATTTTTTTATTATGTTTTCAAATGTATCTTCCGGCATTTGTTCTATCTTTTCCAAAATTTCTTTTAAATAAAGACTATTTGCAAAACGAAAATTTCCTTTTGAAATGTTTTTTGTGCGGATTTGTCCTGCGAAATCATACAAGTTATTGAACAAATATTTATGAATAGATTGCAACCCTTTGACGGTACCGACTTCGACTTTGTTTATGTCGCCGGTTTCAAAAAGTTTTTTTGCATTATTTATGCTTATTTCATCAATGTTTTTCATATATATATTTTACCAAATTTAACTGCTTTTTACTATTGTTTTTTGTTGTTGTGTTTGCCGTTCAACTCCTTAAGATTTTGGAAAACTACGAGATCCCGCATCAAGTGCGGGATGACACGACATTCGTCGTTGCCATTAAAAAATAACGAATAGTTTGAGACGAACTGAAGTATTTTAGAATTGCGGTGTACTCTGCTCTCAAAGAATTTAAAAATTTGTTTAGTTGTTTTGCTGTTTTGCCGTTTAACTCCTTAAGATTTTGGAAAACGACGAGATCCCGCATCAAGTGCGGGATGACACGACATTCGTCGTTGCCGTTAAAAAATAACGAATAGTTTGAGACGAACTGAAGTATTTTAGAATTGCGGTGTACTCTGCTCTCAAAGAATTTAAAAATTTTATTTAGTTGTTTGTAGTTGTCGTTCAAGACCTTAAGATTTTATGTTAGAATGAAGAAACTCAGGAATGAAGTGTATATGGATCCCGTAAGGGCATACTCGATTTCCTGAGTTTCAATATTATAACCAAAATATTAAGGTCGCTATATTCCTTTGAAAAAGGTTAAAGCTTATATTGCAGCCAGCCCTTTTTCAAGGTCTGCAATTATATCATCGACATTCTCAAGTCCTACAGAAAGTCTTACCATTCCCGGATTAATTCCGCAGGCAATTAATTGCTCGTCGGTAAGTTGTCTGTGTGTAGCAGATGCAGGATGAAGAACACAAGTTCTTATATCCGCAACATGCACTTCGTTTGAAGCCATTTGCAAATTATCCATAAACTTAATTGCAGGTTGTTTACCGCCTTTAATTGTTATAGACATTACTCCGCTTTGACCTTTAGGCAAATATTTTTGTGCCAAATCGTGATATTTGTTACCTTTAAGTCCCGGATAGTTAACATGCTCTATTTTAGGATGTTTTTCCAAATATTTTGCTACCGTTATTGCATTGGAACAATATCTTTCCATTCTAACCGCAAGTGTTTCAAGACCGAGATTTAGCAAAAATCCGGAATGACCTGAAGGATAAGCACCGAAATCTCTCATAAGTTGCATTCTTGCTTTTATTATATAAGGAGCAAACGGATACTTTTTCGTATATATTGTTCCGTGATAAGATTCGTCCGGTTCGGTAAATTCAGGAAACTTCCCGCTTGTAAAATCGAATTTGCCGGAATCTACTATTACTCCCCCGCCCTGCACTGCATGACCGTCCATATATTTTGTTGTTGAATGAATAACAATATCCGCACCGTAATCTATAGGTTTGCAAAGTATAGGTGTAGCAAATGTGTTATCTACTATTAAAGGAATTTTGTTTGCATGAGCAACTTTAGCAAATCTTTCTATATCAAACACTTGCAACGACGGATTGGTTAATGTTTCACCGAAAATTGCTTTTGTGTTAGGTTTTATTGCTTTTTGTATTTCTTCTTCTGTTGCATCTACATCAACGAAAATACATTCTATTCCGAGTTTTTTAAGTGTAAAAGCAAAAAGGTTTATTGTTCCGCCATAAATTGCTGATGCACTTACAAAACTATCCCCTGAATTACAAAGGTTCAAAATAGACATTAACGATGCCATTTGTCCCGAGCTTGTGCACATTGCTGCAGCACCGTGTTCAAGGTCTGCGATTCTTTTTTCCACAACATCCACCGTAGGGTTGGTGAACCTTGAATATATATGATTCTTTGTAGGATCATCAAAAACTTCCGCAATTTCCTGTGTGGAAGTATAACGGAATGTAGTACTTTGATATATCGGCATAACTCTTGGTCCGCCGTTTACGGGTGTATAACCGGAATGTAAACATTTTGATTCGTCTTTCATATTAAATCTCCTTTTAACAACTTATAGCGACCGAAATATTTTAGTTACAACTTCGAATTTTCATAATTTACGTACTTTATCGCTTCGCTGACATCTTAGTACACTGCATTCTGAAAATTCTTCGTCTCACTAACAAATCTTTCGGTCTTTGAAATCGCTTCGCGATTTATTGTATTTTTAAATTTTTTAGTAATCAAGCAAAAACTTTGAAACTCTTTGAGTGCCAAACAACAACTAACGACAAAATCTTAAAATCCTTTGAATGTCAAAGTAAACAACAACTTATAACCCTATCACCCTTTCACCCATTCAGCTGTTGTTATTAATGTTAGATTATATAAAATTGAAAATAAAAATACATCATAAAATAATTATTATTTTGTATAATAACATTATGAAAAGCTTAAAACAATTTTTTATAATGGCCGGTATTTTTCTATTACTTTGTTATCCTGTTTTTATCTTCTTTGCTCCGACAAAAATTGAAATAATTCCTACGGAAACAGAAATTCAAGCAAAAATATATAAGAAAACTATACTAAACCCGTTTAATAAAAAAGTTATACCAAACTTAAAAGAAGCTATGGTAACTGAATCAATAGAAGGCCGAATCAGATTAGAATTAAAAGATTTTCAAGGTCATAGGTTCCCTGTTACATCTTACAAACATTCAGGTTACCAATCCGAGACAAAATTACAAAACAAAATAAACGATGCAATAAAAAACAAAACATACTTTAAATATAAAATCAGCTCAGGCAATCTGATTATGGTTATACTTATTTTAGCCCTAATACTTTTGCCGATGCCGAAAGCATGGTTTTATATATCGCGATATGGCGATACTGCAGAAGATGACGAAGAATACTAGAATTGAATATGCACAGATGCATGAATGTATGGAAGTGATGGAACGATGAGATTAGAGCTTATAGCTTATTAAAAATTTGCAAAGCAAATTTTAGCTTATAGTTTGTGGTTGGTAGTTGTTTCGCTAAAAAGAACTCAAGATTTTTTGTTTCCTTATTCTTGGCTTTCAAAGAATTTAAAAATTTGTTTAGTTGTTTTGCTGTTATGCCGTTCAACCCATTAAGATTTTGGAAAACGGCGAGATCCCGCATCAAGTGCGGGATGACACGATGGTGTCGTTAGAGAGTTTAAGATTTTGAGTTACCTTATTTTTAGCTTTCAAAGAGTTTTCAAGTTTTTACTTAGAATAAAGCATTTGCCGACTGCGAGGAATTATAATTCTGTTATTTCTTTGCAATAACAGTAATCCAATGTTTTTGCTCATCATGAAACAACATAATTCCCGTAAATCCAACTTGTTTTAAATAATTCATCAATTCCTGATTAGAATACAACTTTAACCCGTCTATAATTTTTTCGTACTTTTTTTCCCGTTCACTTATTCCGTCAAACTCGTTAACTACCATAAAAGTTCCTCCGGGTTTTAATACTCTGAAAACTTCTTTAAAACTTGTTAAAGGTCCGGGCCAAAAATATATAGTTTCAAAAGTCGTAAGAAGATCAAACTGTTCATTTTCAAAAGGCATATTGGAAACATCGCCCTGTACAATATTGCAAATACCTGCCTGTATGGCTTCTTTATTTTCTTCTTTTGATTTTTTTACGGAAACGGAAGAATAATCGAACCCTGTTACTTTAGCACCAGGAAACAACTTTATGAGTTTTGCAACATTTATTCCTCCGCCGCAGCCCAAATCCGCAATTGATACCGGACTAACACTTTTTAAATGAGAAAGTCCCCAATCGGAAAGTTTTGCATGTCCGATATTCATTTTATTTATCATAATGTTACCTAAAAAGCCTTTAGGCTTTCTTGTATTACTGTAAAAAAGTTTTTTAAACATTGTTGTTACTCCAAATAAGATGATAAAGTATTATATCAATTTTTTGTATAATAAATTTGTTATGTATAAAAAAATAAGACAAGATTTATTGGATTTACAAGACAAAAAATATAAAGAGTTTCACTCCTCGTTATGTCCCGGAACAGACAACATTATCGGAGTAAGAATTCCCGTACTGAGAAACTATGCAAAAAAACTTTCTAAACAGGAAAATTTCAAAGAATATATTTCTTTTAATAAAACTGTTTATTATGAAGAAGTTATGTTGCAGGGTATGCTTATAGGTTTTATTAAAAATACAGACATAAAAGAAATATTAACAATGATAAAAGACTTTATTCCGAAAATAGATAATTGGGCAGTGTGCGATATTTTTTGTTCGGGATTAAAGATTGTAAATAAAAATAAAGAAACGGTTTGGAACTTTATACAGAAATATTTGAAATCTAAAAAAGAGTTTGAACTCAGGTTTGCAACTGTAATGATGTTGTGTTATTTTATAGACGACAAATATATAGATGATGTTTTAAATATATTGGATAACATTAAACACGACGGTTATTATGTTAAAATGGCTGTTGCCTGGACGATATCGGTAGCATTTGTAAAGTTTCAAGATAAAACAATGAAATATTTAAAGAAAAACAATCTTGATGACTGGACATATAATAAATCGTTACAAAAAATATGTGAATCTCTGCGAGTTTCAAAAGAGACAAAAAAAGCCATAAAAGAGATGAAAAGATAGTTTATTAATGTAAAATGTACAATGTATAATGTACAATTTCGGAGTGCCTACGACACAAATTTTAGATAGATTACTTCGCTCCGCTCGTAATGACAACCTTTTTTTTTGTTATTGCGAGGCACAATGTGCCGTGGCAATCCAGTTGTTGTTCTTGACTTTCAAAGAGTTTCGGAATTTTTGCCGTTTGTCGTTAGTTGTTGTCGTTAAAGGCCTTAAGATTTTAGGTTAGAATGAAGCAACTAACGAATGAAGTGTATATGGATCCCGTAAGGGCATACTCGATTGAGTTAGTTGCAAAATTATAACCAAAATATTAAGGTCGCTATAAATTAAAATGGAAATTTTAGATAGGTTGGCAAAATCTACATTTAGAAACAGTTTCAAGTTAAAGCAGAAAGATATTGACTACATAAATCAAAAAGGGCTTGAAACAATAAAAAAACACGCTCAAGATTTTATATCCAAAAGAGTTGCCCCCGCCTATGTTGCCAACGACGGAAAACAAACTCCCATGAAAGGTCATCCCGTATTTATTGCTCAACATGCAACAGCGACTTGTTGCAGAAAATGTATAAATAAGTGGCACAAGTTTCCCATTGGAACACAATTAACACAACAGCAACAAGATTATATTGTTGAACTGATTATGAAATGGATAGAAAAACAATTAGAAAAGCAGTAAATGACTAGAGTTAATTTTTGCTTTTTATACTTTCTATAAATCTTTTATGAGTTGTCTGTTCTAAAATATTATCGGTATTTGATATATGTTTTTGTAAAGCATATAAAAATTCTTTAAAATATAAAACATTCTCAAAAGATTTTCTATACTTATAAAAGAAATCATATATTTGGCTATATTTGATTATCTTATAAGTGTTTTTAGGATAAAGGTCGGTTTCACTTATATAGCTATAATCCGGAACAAAAATATAAAAAAATTTATTTTTATAATATTCAAATATTTCTCCATTTGCATAACGATAGTATTCATATAATTGTCCCTTCACTTTTTTAACTTCTAAAAAAAGATCTTTTCCATTAATTCCCGATTTGATTTTATTTTCAATTACTATAATATTTTTGTTTGTTTTATCTGTTATTAACAAATCGGTATGTCCTTTTTCTCTTTCAATATTAAACTGTTCCGATAAATTTAATTTATTGTTTTTAAAATTATTTTTAAGAACTGTGTTTGCAAAAGAACAAAAAGCTTTCGGATTTGCGGAAAATATATATTTAAACATATTTGAAAAAATTACTTCATCATAATTCTTGTCTATAATATCTATAATATTAAAATGATTAATATCAGTACCATTTTCATATTCTTGGATTATTTCTTTAACTTTTTTAGTAGAATTTTCTTTCTTCCAATAATCGGAGTTTTCTATTATATACTTTAATTTTTCAAAAACTTTGCTCTGGTCTACAATTTTGTTGTTATATTTTATTTCTTTGTTTCCTATATACATTTTTAAACTTTGTTTGGCAATATTAACAATATTCGTCTTATTTGTATTGTTTTGTTGCTTACATGAATTTAAATATATCAAAATATATTTTGAGTCTTTATCGCAAATATCTTTTTGGGTTGTAGGTAAAAAAGAAATATATATAGGCTTTTTAGGTCGTTTTACTTTATTTGCTCGAAAAGAAATATATATTGCTTCTTCATTTTTTTCATTTTCATAAAATATTTTATTCACATATTTATCGTTGTATTTGATACTGTTTTCATAAATATACTCAAGTTGTTTTTCTCTATCTTTGTTTTTTCTTTGAGAAAAATTAACCTGCTCTAAATCATAAGCTTGTGCAAGAATTTCAAAAGTGTCTTTAATGTTGCTATTTCTTACAAGAAGAATGGTATCTATTTTATTATTATGCTTTTTGTCCATAGAACCATAAGGATTTACATATATGTAGTTTTGCCCGTTATCCGATTTAATAAGGTTAATAACTTCATGCCCTATATTATCGTTGAGATATCTTCCCACATACATTTTGTTTATGAGAATTTCTTTATTATTATCAACTTTGTGTAAAATTTCATTATTATTCACGTTTTTTATTTGTAAGCTTCTTTCAATATTTTTATTTCTTTGGCATATCCGTCTATTTCGTTAGGAGTTTCCAAATAAAAAGGCAAATTTTTTAATTTAGGATGATTTATTACTTTACTTATTGCATCAAGTCCTAAATGACCTTCTCCTATTTTTTCATGTCTATCTTTATGAGAAGCAAACGGATTTTTTGTATCATTTAAATGAATTGCTTTTAATTTTTCCAAACCGATAATACTATCAAATTGTTTTATTACATTATCCAAATCGTTAACAATATCGTAACCACCATCGTAAATGTGGCAAGTATCCAAACATACTCCAACTTTATCTTTTAATTCAACTAAATCTATTATTTGTTTTAATTCTTCAAATTTAGAACCAACTTCACTTCCTTTTCCCGACATTGTTTCAAGCAACACTGTTGTTGTTTGTTTTTTTGTTAATACCTCATTTAATGTATCTGCTATTATTTTTATTCCGGCATCAATACCTTGACCTACATGACTTCCGGGATGAAAGTTATACATATTGTTTGGAGTATATTCCATTCTTTTTAAATCATCTATAAATATTTCTTTTGCAAGTTCTCTTACTCTTTTATCTGCAGAGCATGGATTTAATGTGTATGGTGCATGAGCAAGAATTTTAACGAACTTGTGAGCTTTTATAATTTCTAAAAATTCTTTAATATCCTGTTCATCTATATCTTTTGCTTTAAAACCTCTCGGATTTCTTGTAAAAAACTGAAAAGTATTAGCACCTATTTCAATGGCTTGTTTTGCCATGGCAACATAACCATCGGAAGCAGATAAATGACACCCTATATTTAACATAAAACTCTCCTTGATTTATTAGTTTAATTATAAACTATAAATTATAAATTGTAAATTAGAGTTTTTATTGACATTTTTGTTATAGTTTGTTTTACTAAATATTATGGAAGAAATTATTTATAATTTACAATTATCTGACAATAAGTCTGTTCCTATTCACATAGAGAGAAAAAACATAAGAAATTACTATATAAAGATTTCCCCCGATTTGAATATAGTAGTGCCTATTCCGCTAAATATGAACATAGAAACCATTTATAAATTTTTGAATTCAAATAAAACAAAAAAATGGATAGAAAAAAATATAAACAAATTTCAAAAAGCTAAAGAAGAAAACATAAAAGACGAATTGGTTAACGGAGGAACGGTAAAAATATTGGACAGCCAATACATTGTTTATATTTATGAAAGCATGAACGACAAAGTTGTGTTGGACGGATTTAATTTATACATATATTCAAAAAATTCCAAAGATAAAGATTATTTACAGAAACAATATAACGAATTCCTTAAAGCCGAAGCAAAACCGTATTTTCAAAAAGTTATGGATAAGTTCTTACCGATATTTAAGAAATATAATGTTCCCCAACCCACACTGAAAATTAAACCGTTAAAAAGTAAATGGGGCAGCTGCAAAATTACAACTGCCGAAATTACATTGAATTTACATTTGTATAAAGCTTCCGCAGAATGTATAGATTATGTCGTTCTTCACGAACTTACACACCTTGTTCACCCCGGACATAAAAAGAGATTTTATAATTTTTTAGAAAAGTATATGCCGAACTATCAGGAAATAGAAAAACGCCTCGACATTGAGGCGGGACAAATTCTTTGTTAAAAGAATTTGTAGCGAAACGGATTTATCTTTTAAATTCTAACTTCGTATTTTGCTCAATCGAGTACCAACCGCTATCGCTTACTTTTATGTACACTTCATTCACCAAATACTTCGTTATAATTTAAAATCTTAAAATCCTTTAAAAGTCAACAACGGCAACGGCGAGATCCCGCATCAAGTGCGGGATGACAGTCTCAACAATTAGTAATTAGAAATTTCGGTGTCCTGCGGACGATTTTTTATAGATTCCGAATCAAGTTCGGAATAACAAAGGAAAGAGTTGTCTTTGGACCGTTAAAGACCTTAAGATTTTGTGTTAGAATGAAGCAACTAACGAATGAAGTGTATATGGATCCCGCAAGGGCATACTCGATTGAGTTAGTTGCAAAAGTATAACCAAAATATTAAGGTCGCTATAAAATAGTAAAAGGCAAACTCGTTTCGCTAAAAAAATTAAAATTTTTTTTGTATAATCTAAACATTATGAATTATATAATACTTTTATTAAACAAAATCGGTTTACCGCAACAATATGTAGAAACTGTAGCAACATTAACGGCAATTTTACTTTTTATTTTGCTTTTATACTTTATTTGGTATTTTTCCAGAATTCTTTCAAGAATGTATATAAACAGCAAATACTTTAAATTAAGAAGCAAAAAATGGGTTTATGCAATAAGAGAAGCTAATATTTTTTCCGTTATCGGTTATGTTGCCGCCGGTTTTATTGCAAACTTTGTTTCAATTCTTTTCTTTCCGGAAGAGTTTGCTCAGTTGCAACATGTAATCAACAAAATTATAAACATTTATTTCTTAATATGTATAGTTCTTATAGTTAATAAAGTATTAACCGTTATACAAATTATTCACGATACCGGCAGAGAAATTCCTATTAAAGGTTTTATTCAGTTCATAAAAATATTTATAAACTTTTTTGCTTTTTTAATAATATTGGCATATACCGTCGGTAAACAACCGATGTATTTTATTTCTTCACTCGGAATAATGGCATCTGTTTTAATGATAGTGTTTAAAGATACTATTGTAGGTCTTACTGCGGGTTGGCAACTTTCAATGAACAAGATGATAAGACTCGGTGATTGGATAGAAATGCCGGCTTACGGTGTAGACGGAAATGTTACGGACATTTCTTTAACAACGGTATATGTTAAAAATTGGGATAACAGAATAGTTACAATCCCCGCTTACGATTTAATATCCAAATCTTTTCAAAGTTGGAGAGAAATGCAGAAAGTAGGTGCACGAAGAATAAAAAGAAGTTTTTATATAGATATGCAGAGTATAAAGTTTGTTGATGAACAATTGCTTAAGAAATTACAAAAGTTTGAACTTTTAAAAGAATATATCGACAGAAAAGAAAAAGAAATTACAGACTATAATACCAAACATAATACACAAGATACAATGTATAACGGAAGATATTTAACCAATATCGGTATGTTTAGAATATATTGTCAACAATATATCAAAACAAGACCTTTCATAAACAACAACTTTTCCGCATTTGTAAGACAATTGGATCCTACACCGGAAGGACTTCCTTTAGAAGTTTATTGTTTTACCAACACTGCAGATTGGTTAGTTTACGAATCTTATCAAGCGGATGTTTTCGATCATTTGTTATCGGTAATAGGTGAGTTTGATTTACATGTATTCCAAAATCCGTCCGGAAGAGATTTGAAAGGTATAAACTTACAATCCAAGATCAATAAATAGGCGGTGTCTGTAATAAATAATGAAAGTATAAAATATCATTATTAAACCGGATACTATAAGAATTGTAATTAAACACCCCCACTTTCTTTTCTTTTTTTGGGGAGTTTCCATGTTTGCTTGGGCTTGTTGTTCGGCTTCTTTCAATAAATTATATTTTTCTTGATCAATCATTTTTTATTTCTTTAAAATCGTTCCGAATAGTATTAATATTGTTAAAGCTACAGGTGTAACAAATCTTAACAAAAAATTGAATATTGCATAAACTGTTTTGTTACGAAATGCTCTGATATTTCTTAATTTAACGAACCATCCTATTACAATACAGAGTATGATTGTATTTAAAGGTAACAATATGTTGGATGTTATATAGTCGAAGAAATCAAATAAGTTTAAGCCGAACAATTTAAATTCTCCGAATATTCCCATAGATAAAGTTACCGGAACAGCTAATGCAAAAACAATAACGGAAACTATAGCGGCAGCTTTATTTCTTGATAAATGGAAGTTTTCTATTAATGCCGCCGTAGGAACTTCCACAATACTTATGGAAGAAGTAAATGCCGCAAAAAACAGCAATACGAAAAATAATACGGCAAATATGTTGCCGTAAGGAATTTGTGCAAAAATGTTAGGTAATGTAATAAATGCAAGCCCTGCTCCGGAATTAACATCCAAACCGAACGAAAAAGCCGCAGGAAAAATCATGATTGCTGCAAGAAGAGCAAACATTGTATCGGAAAAAATTATCATAAAAGCACTTCTTGCCGCATTTTCTTTTTTTGTCATATAACTGCCGTAAACGAGTAATATTCCCATACCGATACTTAAAGTAAACAATGATTGCCCGAGTGCAGCAAGCAACATTTCCCCGTTTATTTTTGAAAAGTCCGGCATGAACATAAATTTCAGCCCGGAAGAGGCATTAGGTAACGACATTGAGAAAATGCATAAAATAATTATTATAAGTAAAAATAAAGGCATCATAACTTTGTTTATAAATTCGATTCCTTTATTTACTCCCCTGAATATAAAAAACATAACCATAAAAAGAAAAAGAGTTGTTAGTATGCACGGAAGAACAGGCGAAGAAACAAAGTTTTCAAAGTAAGAACCGTAATCCGTTATAATAGTGTTTGCTATATTGATATATATATAATTAAGTAACCATCCGCCTATAACAAAATAAAAAGATGCTATTATTGTGGCTGTTATAACATTTGACCATCCGAAAATTTTTAATTTTTTGTTTACCGAACCGTAAGCACCGATACTTTCTTTTTTTGTTCTTTTTCCGAAAGCGAGTTCACAAATTAAAGGTAAAGAGCATACGAAAAGAATTATGAGTAAATATACCAAAAGAAATGCGGAACCGCCGTATTTACCCATAATATAAGGAAATCTCCATATATTGCCTAAACCTACGGCAGAACCTACCGCCGCTAAAATAAAACCTATTCTTGATGACCATTCGGGCCTGGTTACATTGTTTTCCATAATGGTATATATTATACAATTTACAATTTATAATTTACAATTTATAATTAACGACAATGAAAAAAGACAGGTGAAGAGGTGAATGGGTGAAAAGTTTTCGGTGTGCCTGCGGCACAAATTTTTTATAGATTACTTCGCTGTGCTCGTAATGACAACCTTTTGTCATTGCGAAGGGTTCCGGTCCTGTGGCAATCCATGTTTTTTTATACATCTATACATCCATACATCTATACTTCAAAATTGCAAAGCAATTTTTATAATGCTAAAATATACCTTTTAAAGGTGTTATTATGCCAAACATTACGGAAATTAGAAAGTATCCTAAGATAAAAGATTATTTTAAAATCTTTTTCGATAACGAAACGGCAATTTTGATTGATGCCGAAACAATTGTAAGTTTCGGTTTAAAAAAAAGTCTGTTTATTGACGAAGATACTTTCAATAAAGTGTTGAAGCATAATAATTTCAACAGAATTACAAGTTATGCTTTTTATTTAATATCACATAAACTTTACAGCAAAAAAAGTTTGTCCGATAAACTGTTATCGAGAGGCTTTGAAAAAAAAGATATTGAAAAAGTTATAACAAGATTTGTTGAACTTAATTATATAAACGACGAAGTTTTTGCTCAAAATTTAGTTGAATATTTGCAAAGCAGAGGGAAAGGTCCTTTTTATATAAAAAACGAGCTGAAACAACACGATATAGATAACGAAATAATTTCAAAAGTGATGGAAAGTGACGAAGAAAACGAACCTTACATGCAAATTATAAATATAATGAAAAAGAAATTTTCTAAATTTGACGGTAAGGATAAAAACGAAGTCAGAAAGACGGCTATGTTTTTTCAGAGAAGAGGTTTTGCTTCGCAGGACATAGCTAAAGCATTTAGAGAATTTGATGCGGAAATAGAAGAAGACTAAACTACAGCTTAAAGCTTAGAGCTTACAGCTGAAAGTTTAATGTAAAATTTTGTAAAACAAAATTTTCTAATAAATATCAAAAATTCACTTTGTGAATTTTTACCGAAAACCATAAGCTATAAACTATAAGCTAAAATATAAGGAGATTAAAAATGGCAACAGCATTGTTAAGTGTATGTGATAAAACGGGAATAGTAGAATTTGCTAAAGAATTAAAATCTTTAGGTTATGATATTATCTCCAGCGGAGGAACCGCAAAAAAATTAAAAGAAAATTCAATAGAATGTAAAGAAATATCCGATGTTACGGGATTTCCGGAAATGCTCGACGGCAGAGTAAAAACATTAAATCCTAAAATTCACGGCGGAATACTTGCAAGAAGAGATATTCCCAAACACATGGAAGAATTAAAAAAGCTCGGAATCAACACAATAGATATAGTAGCGGTAAATTTGTATCCTTTTGAAGAAACTGCAAAAAAAATTGCAAAACCTGCGGATAAAAATATATCCCAGGATATTATCGAAAATATAGATATCGGCGGAGTAACTCTCATAAGAGCAGCCGCAAAAAATTATAAAGATGTTTTAATAGTTTGTTCCCCTGCCGATTATTCCGTAATAATAGATAATTTAAAAAATAAAACCGTAAATAACGATTTAAGACTTAAACTTGCCGGAACGGCATTCAGACATACCGCATATTACGATGCATTAATTTCAAATTATTTGTCTTATGAAGATTTTCCTTCTCAACAGGCAATTCCTTTAAAAAAACTTGCTTCTTTAAGATACGGCGAAAATCCTCATCAAAGAGCAGCATTATACAGCTTCGGTAACGAAGAAAATTCTTGTGCGGCAATTTCCGCAAAACAATTGCACGGTAAAGAACTTTCTTATAATAACTATTTGGATTTGGAAGCTTCCTGGAGACTTGTTCACGAATTTGATAATCCGGCTTGTGCAATAATTAAGCATAACAATCCTTGCGGATGTGCGGAAGGAACAGATGTTAAAGATGCATATTTGAAAGCTCTTGCATGCGACCCTGTAAGCGCTTTCGGCGGAATACTTGCTTTTAATATGGTTGTAGATAAAGCCGTAGCTGAAGAAATAGCGAAACTTTTTGTTGAATGTGTTATTGCTCCCGATTATTGTCAGGATGCCTTGGATGTTCTTATGACAAAGAAGAATATAAGAATTTTAAGACAACCTAACAAATATGTAAAGAAACCGTCAACCGAATACAGAATGATGGCAGACGGTATGCTTGTTCAAGACAGAGATGAACAGTTGTTAAACGAAACAAAAACAATAACAAAGAGAGAACCTACTAAAGAAGAAAGAGAATCTTTGGAATTTGCATGGAAGATTTGTAAGCATGTAAAATCCAATGCAATAATTCTTGTCAGAGGCAAACAAACCGTTGGTGTCGGTGCAGGACAAATGAGCAGAATAGATTCTTTAAATATAGCAATAAAGAAAATGAAAGAAGCAAAATTCGAAATAGATGAAAATAAATATCCTTTGGTACTTGCTTCCGATGCATTTTTCCCGTTCCCTGATGTTGTAGAAGGTGCGGCAAAAGAAAATGTTACCGCAATTATTCAACCGGGAGGCTCTATAAGAGATAATCTTTCTATAGATTTGGCAAACGAGAAAAACATTGCAATGATATTTACATCTATGAGACACTTTAAACATTAAAATTTGTAAAAGAAATTTTAATAAATTAGTAATTAGAAATGAGAAATTAGGAATTAACGACAAAGATATATGGCTAACATTGCTTTACTTTGTTTGCAATAATGCAAATAAGGGGATGTCATTTCGAACTTGATTCGGAATCTATCAAATATTTGTCCGAAAGACACAGAAATTGCTAATTACTAATTGCTAATTACTAATTCTTATGCTCAAATATTTCTTATCATTACTTTTTACTGTCTTGTTTGTATCTGTATGCTTTTGTTCTCAGAAAGAACAAATTGATTTGTCCGCTATTGCTAACTATTCAATAATCCCTTCAAATGTTTTTGTGATAAAAAACAAACTTTTTTTGGATTTTGGTGCAAAAAATCTTTATCTTACACTAAGAATTCCCAAACAATACAAAAATAATTCCGTTAAAAGATTGAAATTGGATGCCGAAAAAACAAAAAAGAAAGAAAACGATATGGAATCGGTAGAAATAATATCAAATGAAAAATATCAACAAATAATCAACGAAATGGTTATTGAAAACGGTATAAAAAAGAAATTGGCAATATTAAAATATGAATACGAAACGGATTTAGGAACAACCAAAGAGTTAGAAGCGGAAATACAATTGGATAATGTTTATAATGTTGACGGCAACATATCCGCTCCTTCATTAAGTAAAGAGTTAAAAGAAGAAAAGAAATACAATAAACAAAAAACAAAAGAAGCAATAGAAAGTGTTGTAAATATTATAAAGAAAAAATTTCCCGATGAAACAAAATTTTTGGCTTTAACAAAAAACATTTCCGATATAGTTTATTTCTATGTGGATACCGAAAAAAATTATGTTATGCCTTTGATTTTGCCGCCTTATCAAAAGAAAGAAAATGACAGCAATATATTGGTTTCAAGCGGTAAATTTTTATATTCGTTTATAGTGAAAAACCATATCGTTCCCATAATAAAATCCCCCTTTACATCGGGATACAGATTGTTTTCTACGGCATCGTCGTCTCTCATGTCGTTTGCTCCCATTTTAACGGAAGATTTTTATTTGGATAATGACTGTAATCAATGTATGATGGATTTGGATGATTTTAATAGATTTTTAGACGAAGATTTGGGGACAAAAGAATATAAAGCCGATATAAAACTTCTTATAGACGGAGAAAGTTTTTTTAATGATTTTATAGAAACCGCAAAACAGGCAACTCATTCCGTTTTTATACAGATGTACATTTTTAAAACAGATACTTTTGCTATGGAAATAATAAGTCTTTTGAAAGAACTTTCAAAAAAAGTTGATGTAAGAGTATTGATAGATTATATCGGAAGTCTTACAAATTCCAAATCAAATCAAGACCCCATAATAAAAGATTATAAAGAGCCGAAAGATATTGTTGATACTTTAAAAGAAGATTCCGATATTAAAGTAAGAATGCATCCGGATACTTGGCTTATTTCCGACCACAGAAAAATATTTTTGGTGGATAGAAAGAAAGCGTATATAGGCGGTATGAATATTGCAAGCGAATACAGATATAATTGGCACGATTTAATGGTATCTTTGGAAGGACCTGTTGTTTCACCCATAGTAAAACTTTTTTACAAATCCTGGTCGTTTGCGGGGCTTGGCGGCGATTTTGCCGTAGCATACAGAAGCTTATTTACAAAAGTAAAAAGAAAAGAAAACAAACCTGCAGACGATATGATAAATGTAAGGTTGTTGTATACGGATTCAACGGATTACCAAATATATGAAGCACAACTTGAAGCTATAAGACGAGCAAAAAAAAGAATATATATAGAAAATCCTTACTTTACGGAAAAAGTGTTGGCAGAAGAACTTGTTCTTGCCAAACAAAGGGGCGTGGATGTAAAAATTATATTGCCGGGTGTAAATGATTTGGTTATATACGATAAAACGAATTTAAAAATAGCAAACTATTTTATAGAAAACGGTATAGATGTTTATTTTTATCCTAAAATGACACATGTTAAAGCTGCGGTTTATGATAACTGGGCTTGTGTGGGCAGTGCGAATTTTAATAAACTCAGTATGTTTAAGAACAGAGAAATTAATGTTGCTTTTTATGACGAAAAGTTGGTAAATGAATTGATAGAAACTTTATTCGAACCTGATTTTGAAGTGTCGGATAAGTTCGAAAAAGAAGTAGATGTCCCGTTTATTTACTATTTGATTTAATTTTTTAAAAACAAAAATTAAATCTGTTTATAGCTTATAGCTGAAAGCTTAAAGTTTGTTGTAAAAATTCACAAAGTGAATTTTTGTTGTTTGTTAGAAAATTTTGTGAGACAAAATTTTACCAAAAACTATAAGCTATAAGCTTTAAGCTTAAAAAATCCGGAGGATTTTTTTTGTGGAAAAGAAGAGAATAAGTTTGGCGGATTTGGATTTATTGAAAAAAAACTTTAAACAAAGCGGACTTCATACCGTATGTCAAGCCGCTAAATGTCCGAATATAGGTGAATGTTTCAAACATAAAACGGCAACTTTTATGATATTGGGTGATGTTTGTTCAAGAAATTGTGCTTTTTGTGCTACAACACACGGCAAGCCGTTGGATATAGATAAAGACGAACCTTTAAAATTGGCAAACACAATAAGGAATTTGGGCTTAAAATATGTCGTTATAACTTCGGTAACAAGAGATGATTTGCCCGACGGCGGAGCGGAACACTTTAAAAATGTGGTTAATGTTATAAGAAAAGAAATAAGTGATATAAAAATAGAATTGTTGGTTCCGGATTTTAAAGGTGATACAAAAAGTATAGATGTTGTATTATCTTCAAAACCGGATGTTTTCGGCCATAATGTGGAAACTGTCCCCTCTTTATATAAGTTCAGAAAATGGGCTGATTATAACAGATCTTTGGATGTTTTAAGTTATGCAAAGAAAAAAGGATTTATTACAAAAACCGGAATAATGTTGGGACTCGGTGAAACGGAAACACAACTCCTTGAACTTTTTAAAGATTTAAAAAGAATAGATTGTGATATTTTAACAATAGGTCAATATTTGAAACCGTTAAAAGATAATGCCGAAATGGTAAAAGAATATACCGACGAAGAATTTGAAAGTTTAAAACAAAAAGCTTTGGATGTCGGTATAAAAACCTGTGTATCTGGGAAATATGTAAGAAGCTCATATTTTGCGGAAAACACATATCAATTTTTGCAAAACAAAAATTAGCTTATAGTTTGCTGTTTGTTGTTTGTCGTTGGTTGCTTTCAAAGAATTTAAAAGATAAATTCGTTTAGCTAAAAAGAAAAAAGAGACTATTTTGAAGAAAACAGATTTGATTATCGACAACAAAGAATACAAAGATGTTTATGTTGCCGAATCTTTTTTTGAAAGATTCAAAGGGTTAATGTTTGTGCCTGAACAAAAATCTTTTAATTTGCTTATTAAAAAATGTAATTCCATACACACTTGTTTTATGAAATTCAACATAGATGTTTATTGTTTGGATAAAGATTTTAATGTAGTAAAAAAATATACAAATGTAAAACCTTTCAGATTTATATTGCCCGTTAAAAACACATACCATATATTGGAAATACCAAACGACAATGTATAATGTACAATTTACAATGTATAATGAATAAAAAAAGCAGGAAGAAAAATCTTCCTGCTTTTTGTTTTTTTTATAGATTCCGGATCAAGTCCGGAATGACAGACTAAACGACTATCCGTTAATGATATATTTTTCTACCAACGAGTTAAGTTCTTCTTTTGTTAAAGGATTTCTTCTGTCCCCTTTAAAAAGTTCGTCGATATACTCTTTTATCTTTACAACTCCCGGATGTGTCTTATCTATTTTTTTGTCATCATCTTTAAAGTTCGGATGTTGAGTATTTATCCAATAAGCAATACCGGCAAGACCTGCTCTGTCGGTAATTGCAACTTCCGGCGGTCTGTTCAATATTGCTTTAGTATCAAACACATTGTATATTTCCTGTTCTTTTAATAATCCGTCTGCATGAATACCTGCTCTTGTGGAATTAAAATGTGCACCCACAAACGGCTGCATATTCGGAATATCATATTTTAATTCCGTCTTAAAATATTTTGCAATTTCGGTTATTGCGGATAAGTCCATACCGTTATGGTCGCCTCTGAAAGCAACATATTCTATGGCTAAAGCTTCTATAGGCGTATTTCCGGTTCTTTCCCCTATTCCGAGCAATGTTCCGTTAATTCCGGAACAACCGTAAAGCCAAGCAAATGTAGAATTTGTTAATGCTCTGTAAAAATCGTTATGTCCGTGCCATTCGAGCCATTCGGAAGGAACACCGGCATGGTGAGTTAAACCATACATTATTCCGTTAACATTTCTCGGTAAAGCAACACCGGGATATGCAACTCCGAAACCCAATGTATCGCATGCTCTTATTTTTACCGGCATATTTGCTTGTTTCGAAAGTTTCATTAACTCTTTTGCAAAAGGTATAACAAAACCGTAAAAATCCGCTCTTGTAATATCTTCAAAGTGACATCTCGGAACAATACCTTCTTCTAAAGCGGCTCTAACAATATCTAAATACATATCGAGAGCCTGTCTTCTGTTTTTCTTCAGTTTTAAAAATATATGATAATCCGAACATGAAGTTAAAATTCCGGTCTCTTTTATTCCCATTTCCTTAACTAATTTAAAATCGTTTTTGTTTGCTCTTATCCAAGATGTAATTTGAGGAAACTCATAACCTTTTTCCTGACATTTTCTTACAGCTTCTTTATCTTTGTCGGAATATAAGAAAAATTCCGTTTGTCTTATCATACCGTTAGGGCCGCCCAAACGGTGCATTAAGTCGAATAAATGAGAAATTTGATCTGCGGTAAAAGGCGGAAAAGCCTGTTGACCGTCTCTAAAAGTGGTGTCGGTCATCCAAATATTTTCAGGCGGATTCATAGGAACAACAGTATTATTAAAAGCTATTTTAGGAATATCCGAATAAGAAAAAGTTTCTCTTAACAAGTTGGGCTCTTTAACATCCTGCAGTTCAAATGTGTATTCTTCAGGTTCAAGCATTTTTCTGTTTTTATTGTAAACTAACATTTATCCCTCCCGTATTAAGATGAAACTACATTATATTAAAAAAAGAGTATTAAAACAATATATATTGGCAATTTATAATTTATAATTTACAATTTATAATTAGTAATTAACGACAATGACAGAATTGAGGTATGGAAACGACAACAGATGGATTGCCGCGGCGGTTACACCTCCTCGCAATAACAAACTAAACGACAATTAGTAAAATGCATAACGGAAACCGATTTTCGGTGCGAAAGAGTTTGTTTCCGGTTTGTTTATGTAGTAGTAGTCAAAACCTAAATCTATAAAGAAAACTTCTTTTATTATAAAAGTAAGACCGGTATAAGCGCCCAAAATACAAGAATATCCGCTGTCTTCATAAAAATCCGACCATGTTTTCATCGTTAAATCATAATAAGCCAAACCAACACCTGTACCTACATACATTGCAAAATGTTTGGTTGTAAGATAATCGTAAAAAACATTTGCCATACCTGCTCTAACGGTTAAAGTGCTTACAAGTCCCAACATTGTTTGTAACATTTCGGAAACTTCCGCTCTTTCCTGATAGGAAATTTCATATCTGAACCTGTTAAGTTGAAGTCCGAAGGCGGCATTTGCCATAAAACCGATACTTACCATACTTCTTTCTCTGTCTTCTTTATCGTAAGTTTCCGTTGAACCTGCCGATAAACAAAAATCTAATTTGGCATACTTGTACAAAGTATCGTTTTCAAGTGCGAAAATATTTGTGCTGCAAAAAAGAATAAACAATATTAATAATGATGTTTTTTTCATTTATTTTTTCTCTTCTTTATCATATTTTATTTTTAATATAATTTGTGTAAGGGCTAAACAGAATATAACCGCATTTGCTATCAGTACCGGATATGTGCTTGTTAAAATACCGTAAACTATCCACAAAAAAACTCCCGTGGTAAACAATACAAACATTCCCATAGAAACATCTTTAGCGGATTTAGATTTAACCGTTTTTATTATTTGCGGTAAGAAAGCTATTGTCGTGATAGTTGCAGCTATATATCCTAAAAAATCTATAATTATTTTTTCCATAACATATCCTTTAAATTTACGGCTCTGTAAGTTTTTAAAAGTATTTTGTTGCTTAATGCTTGCTGAGGACAATAAGATGCGCACCTTAAACAAAAAATACATTTGTCCTTAAATTGCGGAATATCTTTAATTTCAATGTTCTCCGTAGGGCAAAGAGTTGCACATGTTCCGCATCCGTTACATTTTTTTGTATCGACTTTAAATTTCATTATCTTTTTCGCAAGTTTTGTTTTCCATAATTTCGTGGTAACAAAACTTGAAATACAAAAAGCTAAAGAAGAAAAAATGTTAGTTTTTTTTATATATCCGTTACCGTTAATAATACCTTTTGCATATTCTTCTGCTTTTAATAAATTTTTTTCTATTCTTGCTATGTTTTTAGCATCGTTTAATACAAGCAAAAAATTGTTCGGCATTATAAAACCTTTTGCACCGATAATTTTATAGTTTTTCTTTTCCAATATTTTTGCAATGTGAGCTATCATTGCACAGGAACTGTCTCCCATTGTGGTAAAGAGAAAAGTTTCGGCACCGTTGCCATCGGGAAGAGAATCTATCCAAGTTCTTACAAACGGAAAAGTGTTCCAGAATGCGGTAGTAAACCCTATACCGATAGTGGAATTTAAGTTTATATCCTGCGGTTTTATCGATTCCATTTTGTGAACGGTTGAATCGTAAGAATTTTTGTTAAATGTTTCCGAAATTTTGTTTGCTGCAAGAAATGTATTTCCTGTTCCGGAAAAGACATATATATTTATTTTCCTATTCATAAATTTTTCTCCGAAAAATTTTATTCATATTTTAGCGAAGCGAGTTTTATTTTTTACTTATAATTTTGCATTTGCCTTCTTTATGTACATCTAACTTAAATAAAATTTATAGCGACCTTAATATTTTGGTTATAATTTTGCAACTAACTCAATCGAGTATGCCCTTCCGGGATCCATATACACTTCATTCGTTAGTTGCTTCATTCTAACCTAAAATCTTAAGATCTTGAACGGCAATGACAACGACCAAATCTCGAAATCCTTTGGATGCCAAGAATAAGGTAACTCAAAATCTTAAGGTCTTGAACGACACTAATTATAAATTGCCTTTCTTGGCTTTCTCAATCGCTATATTTAAAAATAAAATATCACTCGGTTTTATTCCCGGTATTCTGTTAGCTTGTCCCAATGTTAACGGTAAAACTTTTTTCAACTTTTCTTTAGTTTCCGCCGACAAAGTTGAAATGGAATCATAATCAAAATCTTTCGGTATCTGTTTGTTTTCGTATTTAGCCAACTTTTTTGCCGACTGTTCCTGTATATGAATATAACCTTCGTATTTTTTTGTTATTTCAAGTTCTTCGTTAACCTTTTCAATAGACCATGGACTGAGCTCTTCGTCCGTAGGTAACGGAGCCCCCGTTCCTTCATACAAATCTACCAACGTTTGTCTGTATAATGTAAATTTTTTATACATTGCATCGGATATTAAACCTATATGATGTCCTAATTCCATAAGTCTTAAATCCGCATTATCGTTTCTTATGCTTAATCTGTATTCGGCTCGCGAAGTGAACATTCTATAAGGCTCATCGACATTTTTCGTTACTAAATCGTCTATTAAAATACCGATATAAGATTCTTGTCTGTGTAATATTAAAGGATCTCTTTGCAATATTTTCAGTGCGGCATTTATTCCGGCAACTATTCCTTGTCCCGCGGCTTCTTCATATCCGGTTGTTCCATTAATTTGTCCCGCAAGGTAAAGATTTTCTATGTTTTTTGTTTCAAGAGTATGTTTCGTTTGTGTAGGCGGAATATAATCGTATTCAATGGCATAACCGTATCTTATTATTTTTACATTCTCCAATCCTTCAATGGAATGCAATATTTCCTGTTGTACTTTTTCCCCTAATCCCGTGAAAAGGCCGTTAATATAAATTTCCTGTGTACTTAAACTTTCCGGTTCTAAAAATAATTGGTGTCTTGTTCTTTGCGGGAATCTGACGATTTTATCTTCTATCGACGGACAATATCTCGGACCGTGAGCATTTGCAAGACCGTTATATAAAGAAGATTCTTTTATGTTGTCTTGAATAATTTTGTGTGTTGTTTCGTTTGAATATACCAAAAAGCACGGAACTTGTTTTTTTGTTTGTTGCCAAACTTTAGTGTTTGTAAAATGCGAAAACGGTATCGGCGGATTATCTCCCGGTTGCGGAGTCATTTTGGAATAATCCACCGTGCTTCCGTTAACTCTCGGTGGAGTACATGTTGTAAATCTTGATATTTCAAGCCCGCAATCTTTTTTCAAAGATTCCGACAAATCCGTGGAAGATGCTTCGCTGAATCTTCCCCCGTTAAATACAGTTTTGCCTACAAAAATTTTACCGTTTAAAAATGTTCCCGTGGTAACAATAACGGCTTGTGCATATATTGTTTCATCCAAATTTGTTTTTACACCCGCAACTTTACCGTTTTCTATTATAAGTTGTGTGGCGGTTGCCTGTAACAAATCCAAATTTTTTTGTGATATTATCGAATTTTGCATAAATGTGGAATAAAGTTTTTTATCGCATTGAGCTCTCGGAGACCATACGGCAGGGCCTCTTGATTTGTTTAACATTTTGAACTGGATACCGGCCATATCGGTAATCCAACCCATTTCTCCGCCCAAAGCATCAACTTCCCTTACAATTTGACCTTTTGCAATACCGCCGATAGCAGGATTGCAGGGCATATTTGCTATTAAATCCACACTTTGTGTTATTAATAATGTTTTTAATCCCATTCTTGCGGGAGCAAGAGCGGCTTCACAACCCGCATTACCGCCGCCTATAACAACAACATCATATTTGTTCATATACATGTCCTTAAATTTATTAAAACTTAATTTACAATAAATAAGATATTTTTTCAAGAAAAAAATGTTATTTAAAAAGTAAAAAAAATTTATTAGAATATACATGTGAATATGTAAGGATTTTTATGAATTTTTTAAAAACGGCATTTTTAATAGCAGTTTTACTTTTAAATATAAAATATTCTTATGCTTACGAGAAATTAGAATTTTTCGATAATTTCTATATTTACACTCCGTATATATACATAATGCAAGATGAACCCGTTATAGAAAAAATCAAAATATTGGTGTTGTTTCACGATATAGATAATCCCAAAAAGAAAAAACTTGAGGTCGGCGGTTTTGTTAAAGAAGCTCTCAGATGGGAATATAAATCCGAAAAAGAAAGACTTTTTATTATGGGCTACGATTTCGGTGATTACAAAAAATTAATTGAAAAAAAAGAAAATTTAGACAGTGTAAACGACAGAATTTTAAGGGAAATAAGCAGACTGAAAAGAACTTGTAACCCGAAAGAAATACAGGTTTATGTTGCCGGAACGGGTTTCGGCGGAGATTTGGCATTGTTGTTTAATTTGATGTATGATACTTTCGACGGTGCTTTTTGTATGAATATGTTAAAACCGGTTAAAGATACGGAAAAATATTTAGATAATTGTGACAGCAAAAACTTCTATTTTTATATTCCGCTGAAAAATAAAAGTATGGATATTGATAAAATGATTGCTTTAAAAAGTAAATTGTTAAAAGGCGGTGCGACCGCTGCGGAAATAAAAGTATACAAAAAGCCTAAAAAAACTCTTCATTATAAAGCTTACCTTGATGCTATCGACAAAATAGGAAAAAAATAATTTTTATTGAATACTTTGTGACGGATTGATATCTTTTATCAGAGATATTATTACACAATTATAAATAAGTTCTTCGTTTTTTTCCAAGCCTCTGCCGATTGCGGCCATTGTGTTTTTTATTTTATATACATCTTTAAAAACGGAAGCAACAAACAAAGCATGTTCTTTTGATAATGCAATGTTTTCCCGTTCTGTCATTTCGGTATTTCTAAAACCCTCTATAATGATAATAGTGTTTGGATGTTTCTTTAGTTCTTTTGCCGTTTCCCGCATCCTTTCCACCCAAACATCGGTATATTTAAGCCCGGTAGTGTTTATTTCTTTGGTTAATATTTTTTTATATTTTTGAAGATTTTTGAAACTCTTTTTGTCTATTATGTTTATTTCGTTTCTTGAAAGAGCCGTTCTTGAATCCAAAGCTAAAACTTCAGGAATAATAATTTCATAGTTTTTTACTTTTGGGACTTTGTTTAGTTTTTTGTTTAAAACCTGTTTTTCGGCAAAACAAAAATCGCCAATTGTTAATAAAGAAACAAAAATAATAAAAATTTTCAATATCTTATTCATAAATATATTATACAATTTACAATTTATAATTTACAATTTATAATTTATAAATTATAATTAAAACAATAAATTTAAAATTTGTACGGAGTATTTTTTTTCTATGAATAAGAAAATTTTTGTAATACTTATATTAACATTGTTTTGTTTCGTAAATGTTTCTTTTGCAAAAAGCAAAAAAGTAAAAATAAAAGAAACGGGAATCGATTATATCACTGTAAAAATATCAAAAAAAAGAGCCGTTATAAAAAATCCGGTTTCTTTAATATACAGAAAAACTTTCGATAAAGTTGTGTTTGAAGATAATACTCCCAAACAATTAAAAACGGAAGGTTATTGGATATCCAAACTTGCCGAACCGGATAAGATAATATTAGACAAAAAACAAATAGCTCAGCTCAATAAAGATATTTTTAATTTACATCTGGGTATTTCAAATATGAAAGGATATCCGAATTTCATATCTAAAGAAAGATTGGAAAAAACATTCAAACAAACTTCTTCTTTCATATCGAAAAAGAATTATCTTAACGAATACGGAGAACATTTGTTCCCCGATTTTTTTGTTACTTTAGATGAAAAAATTAATCTTCCCGAAAACGATATGGTTGAAGTGAGATTTGCCGTAACCACAAAATATAACGAAGTAAGACTTTTGCCTACTTCTCAAAAAATTATATCAAGTTTAAATTCAAAAGATATAGACAGATTACAGGAAGAAAGTATAGATTTGGGAACCCCGGTATTGGTATTATGTCAAACAAAAGATAAATCGTGGTGCTATGTAGCAACACCTACAGAAGAAGGTTGGATACAAACGGAAAACCTTGCTTTTACCGACAGAAAAACTTTTAACAAATGGGTGGAAATGAAAAAGCCCGTAGTAATTACGGAAGACAAAGCCGATATTTTTACGGATAAAGAAAGAACAAAGTTTTTGGAATATGCAAGAATGGGTGCAAAGTTTCCTTATGTCGGCAAAAAAGGAACAAAATATATATGTGTAAATATTCCTTCATCGGATTCCGAAGGAAATTTGGTTATTCAAAAAGGATATTTGAATTTTAAAGAAGCAAATATAGGTTATGTTCCTTACACACAAAGAAATGCTCTGAATTTGGCTTTTAATCACTTACATTCCCCTTACGGATGGGGCGGAGCAAACGGAGAACAAGATTGTTCCGGATATTTGGGACAGATATTTAATTGTTTCGGAATATTACTTCCCGAAACATCGGTTCAAAAAATAAAGTGCGGACAAATTTTTAAATTAAATAAAAAAGATGATGATACCGTAAAAAATAATTCTATAATAGAAAATGCGGTTGCCGGAATATCTTTTATTTATTTATCCGGTCATATAATGTTATATATCGGGCAAGAAGATAATAAACCTTATGTTATACAATGTATTTGGGGTGTAACTTCTTATACCGAAAAGAACGAAAAAACGGTAAACTATATCAATAAAACCATCGTTTCAGACTTGGAAATCGGTTCCGAAGTTGCCGGAAATTCTCTTATAGACAGAGTATCAAAATTTAATGTTATCAAATAACATCAAACTTTAAACTTGAGCAATGACAGAAAACAGGTCATCATTACGAACGAAGAGAAGTAATCTATAAAATATTTGTCCGTAGGACACCAAAATTACTAATTACTAATTGTTTTAAGCTCTTGTCAACATATCGTTAATACGATTGCCTGTATTTTCGTCGATAAATGTATCTTCGATTTGTAATTGTGTATCGATTTCCGGTAATACGGGTTCTGTTTCTTTTGTTTTATATGCCATTAACAAACCTTTCATTAATACTCTTGCTTCATACAATGTTTCTTCTCTGTTCGGCAAATATCCGTTAACATTTTTTACCAATATTGGAAAGCCTTTTTCGAATACTGTCATTCCGTTATAGATACGCTCTCTGGATTGCAACTCTCTCATAAGAGCATTTAAATAATTTTCTTTGTAGTTTTTACCTTCATAGAATTTAAATTCATCGGCAGATAAAGAAAAAACATCTTTAATGTTTTTTGTATCTTTATACAAATAAATTTGTGCCAAAGTTTTATAGAATAATGTTTGTCTGCGGTTTGCGTTTTCTTGTGTATCGAAAGAAACGCTGTCATCAATTATAAACTCCAATACTTTTCCGAAAAAGCCTTCTTTATATTTTCTTATAACATTTGCCTCATATACACCGAACAAAAAGCTGTCGCTTATTTCTATTCTTGTCTGTCTTGATTCCACAAAATAATCAAAGACATAAGGAAAATTTTTTCTTACATAACTGCCGGCGGAAGTCTTACTTTCTCCTCTTAAAATTTCCGCAATTTCCTGTTCTTGCTCTTCCGTTAATTTTACTTGTTGTTGTAAACCGTATTCGTAGGCAAAACGCCTTCTTTCGTTCATACCTTTGGATTCTTTGAATAATCTTATCAAATTCGATACAGCTTGTATAACATTTGAATTTTCATTATCTTTCAATCTCTGTGCATAAAGCATGTTAACAGGCAAAATTAATCTTCCTATTGAATCGTTAAGAACTACTTTTTGAAAGATGTTTTCCAATCTGTTATCTATTATTTGGTCGGCAAACTTTTCTTCCCCTAATTCAAGTAAAGGCATTAATGAGGGAGAAATCTTTTCGGGATCTTTATCCAATAATCTGTCTCTTTGGTTGGATAAGCTAAACACTTTTTGTTCGTATTCCTGCTGATTCTTATATATTGATATTTCATAATTTACATCCGACATTGCGGTTAAATCGTGTTCGCCGATAAGAAGTTCTTCTTTGCTCGATACCGTTCTTGTAATATTTAATTCTTCAAAAAAAGACGAGAATTGTTCCCACACCGCATTCGATACCTGTACGGATATTGTTAAATCGGGAAGATTTTTTCTTATAGTTTTTAAGTCTTCTACGGCTTTGCTTATATCTTCTGCGGAACAATCCGCCAAATCAAGCTTGATGCCGTCCAAATCCATATCTTTGCAATCTTCCTGTATGGTTCTTACAAAAGTTTTGAAAAATTCGTCTATAAATCTAAAAGTATATTCCAATATTATTTCTTTGTTTTCTTTATGTAATTGTTGAGATAATTTTATTAAATTTTCTTTTACGGTGGTTTCTCTGTTTAACACATGCACACCCAAATCGTTATCTCTTATAACAACCGTAACGGAATCTATATCGGTTCCTTTTAATATTTCTATAAACTCGTTTTCTTCCGCTTCATTATTGAAAATATGTTCGTCCGAGGCTATTTTTACCCCTACATAAGAAGTTTTATCTTTGGAAAATTGTCCCAAGAAAGATTTCTTTTTTAAAGCTTTTATTACAGTTATTGCTTCCGATATTTCTTTCATATCACTTGCAACATGAGGATACTTTAATTGAGTGTTTCCTATTCTTGCAACGATATCGGATGTATCGATTATATCATCGTATCCCAAAGATTCTATCATCGGGTTTATTTTTATATCCGAATTCAATACTACCGGAACAAAACCCAACGGAAACAAAAATTTTGTTCTTACTGCGGATATCTGAGGTAACCCGTCGAAGGAAATTATGCTGTTTTTATAATCTTTTAAATTGTCTTTAACATAATTCAAAACACAATCCTGCCAAAGAATATCGTTTCTTGTCACCCCTACGAGATAAACTTTGGCACCTTCAAAATCCAAAGTATATACGGGAATCTTTTTTCCGTCCTGTTCCAAAATAACAGGCGTTCCGTAATCGGTTTCATTTAAAAGGTTTGCTTTTACGGGAATAACTTCAAAAGAATCGAAACCCAATTTTGCTTTCGCCGTTGCGGATTCTTTTATTTGTGTAATATCTATTTCTTCCAATACGCTTTCCTCAACATGAACCCAATTACCTTTTGTGAATTTCGGCAGTATTGTTCTGAAAACTCTGTTCATATTGGAATAAAGATCTATAAAGACTCTTTTTAAATTGTCGTATACATAAGACACTTTACCTGTTTTTATTGAAGGATTTTTTAACAGTTGTGCTTCCATATCCAAATTTTCCATTTCTTTACCTTCATAAACATAAACGGTATTCGCCTTCCATGTATAACCGGCTTGTGTCAACATTCCGTCGAAACTTTCTTTGCCGAAGGTATATGTTGCCATAAGTGTTTTTAAATATGCCTGTTCGTTGTGTCCTCTGTTTCCTTCCGGATACATAACTATCGTTAAATTATCTAACTTTAAAACTTCTATTTTTTCAATATCTTTTGCATCTTGTTTTTTATACCAAACATTGAAATGATTTATATCAGTAGATTCTCCGTAAGTGATATCCGCAAATTCGTCGCCGATATCGGGATTTTGCAAATACATTGCAAGCTCCGATATTAAATATCCGGGAATAAACACAATAGAATCTTTCCCCGTTGAACTGTATTCTCTTGCTTTATCCATAAATTGTTTAAACGGCTCGAAAGCTGATATTCTTTGTTCGGGAGCACCGCCGTCTGCAAACTTAGGTGTAAAATATGTGTATTTAACAGATTCCACGGGCCAAACAAAAACGAATGTTTTTTCTTTAAAACTCGGAAAATATTGTTGTAATATGCTTCTTAACCAATTACGGTCTTTATAAGGATACCTTTTGTATGTTCCGTCGGAATTCAAATAAAAATGTTTGTTTGCTCTGCTAAACGAAAAAGTGGATTTTGCCGCAAACAAAGATATTGGGACTTCCGTATTTATAAAAGTTGTTGATTTTGTTTGTTCGCTCCAAATATCGGTTAAAGCAGCCAACGGTTTTGCAAATCGTTCTTCTATTAAAGAAAGATCCATACAAATATTTTTTTCTTTTAAGTTGTTTTTTTCTAAAAATCCGATTAATTGATTTTTGTTTAATTCTCCGCTCATTGAAGTATAATCGGATACATTAATGTAAATTACTTCTTTACCTTTATATATTAATTCCGTTCTTTTTTCTATATCTTCTTCCCTTGTCCAAGAACCGTATCTGCCGTAAAAAACTATAACGGGCCCTTCATTTTGGCTGTCCCAGTTTGCTTCGTTCGGCAAAAATAAATTTCCTTTTTTTATAACGGAAACAAGCTCGGCTCTTTTTTTTGCGGAAGAAGAAAAATCCGTGTGTAATATTTTATAAACTTTTACTATACCGTCTTCTGAAACGATTTCGTATTCTCCGTTATCTTCTATTGTTATATCAAGTTCACCTATTGTGCTCATATCTACATCTTTAATCGTTATAACCGTATTTTGACCGGCCTTTAAAGAAAGTTTATTGTTGTTACCTACAAAAATATTATTCAATTTAATTTTACCGTTTAAAGAAACATTTGCATTTTCTTCAATAACGGTATCCGTATATTCAATTTGTTCCGGATCGGTTGCTTTTATTTGAGAACCGTTGTTTGTAAGCCCTTTTTTAGGTTGAGATTCCCGCTCGTCTTTAGAAAAAGCAATTCCTCCGCCTCCGCCCATAACAGCCATTAACGGTAAAACAAAAATAAAAGTCATAAATCGTGCAAGTCTTTTCAATAATTTATTTTTTGAAGTTTTTGTTTTAGGTTGTTCGGTTGCCGTTTCAATTTCTCTTTCTATTGCCGGAACATTTTTTTTGTTTTTAATTTCTCCGGAAACATCTTCCGAAATATAGAAAAATCTCTCTTTGTTGTTTTCGGAAACGGTTATTACAAAAGATTTATCGCCGAAGGATTCTATATTTGTTACTTTTGCATTAATATTTATACCTTTTTGTTTTAAAATATCCGCAAAATGTTGCTGTATAATTTGTAAAATTTCCGTTACTTCTTCGGGATTTTTTAAGTTGTTTGAAAGTTCCTGCAAAACGGTATAATCAAAAAATGTTCCCGTTATAACTTTTACGGGGTCGTTCCACGGTGTATTCATAACGGAACTTCTTATGAATTTTTGGTATGTGTTTGAAAGCACGGAATATTGTTTTAAATAATCTTTATAAAACTTTTCTTCACTGCTTTTTGTGTTTGCCAAGCGAACATTCGGCATAATGACGGCATAATTTATGTTCATTTTTGCCATTAAACTTTTTAAACCTTGGCTGTGATATCCGCCGGTTATCATAATATCAACAGGCTGTTTTACGGAATACAATATTTCTTCAAAAGATTTTCTGTCGCTGTTTTTTACTACAAGACTGTTTACAAAATCTTCTTCCGATATCCTCTTTTTCAACATGCTTTCCAAGAAAGAAAAATTTCTTTTTTCGTTGTTGGAATAGAATTTTTCAACGGTTTTATACCATTGTTTTATTTCGGTTATATCCGTATTGGAAACATAATTTTCAAGTAAAATACAATATCTGTCAAAGTTGTTTTTTATATATTCATATTCTAAAGAAGGAAGTCTGTTTGTAAAAAACAGCTGCAACCCGTTTGTATAAGAGTTTAAAAACACCAAATCTTTTTCAATAACCGTTTTTGCAATATTATCGTATAAAGTATCGGATAAGCTTTTTTCTTCCCTTAAAAGGTTCATTACATCCAGAGAATTTTTTTGTTTTATGAAATTTGTAAATTTTATAAACTCACCATACTTTTTTTGTAAATCGTTGTTCGACACATATTTTGCCAGTTCGTTATAATACATATTCGGATAATTTGTAAATGTTTTTTGAAGTTTTGAATATTTTTCGTAAGGCAAACTTTTCTTTAGTTCGTTATTGATTTGTAAGACTTCTTTTTCTAATTTTGTTAAATTTAAATCGGAAAATACTTTTTCCGTATTTAAGAATTCGTTAACAGTAACAAAGTCCGATGTTGAAATCGAATTCATTTTTAACAGTTTAAATAAATACGAATAATATTGTGCCTGAGATATTTCTTTATTGTTGTAATCGTCAACTAAATCATTAAGAACGGAAAGTTTATAATTGTATACCTTTTCCCCCGCACTTTTTAATATATCGGATATGTTTTCTATCTTTTCGGTTATCAGTTTTCTGTTTTCATACATTTTTTCCAAAATAACAAAATTTTCTTTATATATTTTTTCTTCTTCCAAACCTACAAAAGAAATATTTTGCTTTTCGTTGAACAAGCCAAAGTATTCCGCACCGGTAATTTTGCCTTCGGATAAAAGTTTTTCGGCAATAGTTTTCTTTAAAGAATTGTCTTTTATGGAATTTAGCCAGGCAAAATCCAAATTGCCGATGGCACCTTCAAAATATATGTTTTTGACATCGTAGTTATCCGTAAGAAATTCCAATATTGAAATTATATTTTTTTGAGTGTTTTCATCGGAATGTAAATCTTGAATATTTATTACGGTTCTGTTACCCAAAACATACATATCTTGAACTATTTTACCCACATCTTCCGGAAGAACGGGATAATCGGCAACTACGGCAGCACCGTTAACGGCAACGGCGGCGGTTTCAGGCAAAAGAACGGCATAAATATCGGTTATTGTTAAGTTGATAAAACACAAAGAAACAACTATGCTTAGTATTTTTTTCATATGTTTTCCCTGACTGTATAATATATATTATTTAATAATATAATAGTTTAATATCTTTTTTTTTAAGTTTCAAGCCGATAATTTTAACTTGCCTGCGGTTGTGTATCTATTTAAGTAAAAAAATTGTATAATATTTAAGATTTAATTTGTTTAATAAAACATAGCTTATTGAGGTAAATAAAAATGATGGTAACATCTGTCAGTAACAAAAAAGGATTACCTGAAGGATTATGGACAAAATGTAAGAAGTGTGAACAAATAATCTTTCAAAAAGATTTTGAAGAAAACTTTATGGTATGTCCGAAATGCGGATATTATTTAAGATTAAATTCCAAAGAAAGAATAGAATATTTAACCGATAAAGGTTCTTTTAAAGAAATAAATGCGGATTTAAAACCTGTTGATGTAATAGGTTTTCCCGGATATAAAGTAAAAAAAGATTCTTATAAAATAAAAGATGCTATTCGTACCGGCGAAGCTAAAATGGGCGGATATCCGGTTGCGATAGGTGTAATGGATTTTGAATATATGGGCGGAAGTATGGGCTCTGTGGTAGGCGAAAAAATTGTTCGTCTTATAGAAAAAGCTATAGAGAAAAAAATGCCGGTAATTTTGGTGGCTGCTTCCGGCGGAGCAAGAATGCAGGAAGGTATTATTTCTTTAATGCAAATGGCAAAAACTTCTGCCGCACTTGCTAAATTAAGCAAAAAAAGATTACCTTTTATTTCAGTGTTAACCGATCCTACTACCGGCGGTGTTGCCGCATCTTTTGCGATGCTCGGCGATGTTATAATAGCGGAACCGAACGCATTAATAGGTTTTGCAGGTCCCAGAGTTATAGAGCAAACAATAAGGCAACAATTACCTAAAGGTTTCCAATTATCCGAATTTTTGTTAAAACACGGAATGGTTGATATGGTAGTTGAAAGAAAAAATTTGAAAGATACCATAATAAAAATAATAAAGTTCTTTGTATTTAAAGCAAAATAAAATGATTTCCGTTGAATCAGGAAAAGAATATAAAACAATGGTGCTCGGGTTGGACAGAATAAAAAAATTCTTGTCCGATATCGGTGTTGATTACAACAAAATAAAATATATACATATTGCCGGAACTAACGGTAAAGGTTCTGCGGCAAAAACAATTTCGGAAATTTTAATAAATTCGGGATACAAAACGGGATTATATACTTCTCCCCACCTTATTAAAATAAACGAAAGAATACAAATAAATTCTTTCCCTGTAACGGATAACCAACTGAAATCGTTGGACAAAAAATACTCAAATATATCGAAAAAGTATAAACTTACATATTTCGAATATATTACGGCACTTGCTTTTATATATTTCGTTAAAAACAAAGTTGATATTGCGGTGCTTGAAACCGGACTCGGCGGACGGCTTGATGCTACAAATATTGTTACCCCTTTAGTTTCTGTTATTACAAGTATAGATTTCGATCATACCGAAATTTTGGGAAATACATTAAAAAAAATAGCTTTTGAAAAAGCCGGTATAATAAAAAAAGATGTTCCCGTAGTATGCGGTAATATAAAAAAAGAAGCTCTTGCAGTAATAAAAAAAGTTGCCAAAGAGAAAAATTCAAAAATTTTTGTTTACAATAAAGATTTTAAAGCCGAACATATAAGTTATAATTGGAATAAAATTGCTCAAGAAATACGATATTGCGGTTTAAACAAAAACTTAGTAACAGGTTTTTCTTTATTGGGCGACTCGCAAGTGTATAATTTGGCAACAGCTTTGGCTGTTTGCGAGATACTGAAAAAAGATTTACCTGAAATAAAGTTTAGCACCGTAAAAAAAGTTTGTAAAAATATAAAATGGCCGGCACGGTTTGATTACAGAAAATATAAAACAGACGGCAAAAAATGTTCTTTTGTTATCGACGGGGCACATAATATACAGGCAATAGATAATTTTATTGCATTATATAAAAAATCCCCTTTTTATAAAAAAGGTACAAAACTTGTTTTTGCGGTTATGCAGGAAAAAGATGTTAAAGCGGTAATAAAGAAGTTATCGAAAGTTTTCGATAATGTAAGTTTATTAAAAGTGGAAAATTCCAGAGCCGCCGATACTAATGTTTTGAAAAAAGAATTTTCTAAATATATCGATAAAAAAGAAATTTATACTTACGATACGGTAAAACAATTTTTTGAAAATATAAGAAATAACGATGTTTATATATGTTTAGGTTCCTTTTATTTAGCGGGAACGATACTAAAATTTATAGAGGAAACAAATGACTAATTATTATCTTGGTGCAGATATGGGCGGAACATTAATAAAGATAGCAATAGTTGACGATAAAGCTAATGTTATAGAAGAAGCCGTCGTTAATACGGATATAAATGCAAGTCCGAAATCGGTCATTGAAAATATAGTGGAAGTATTTAAAAAATTTAAAAACTACAACAAGGTAAAAACTATCGGTATAGGTATTGCCGGCGATATAGATTTTAAGCAGGGAATAGTAAGATTTTCCCCTAACCTTCCGAAATGGAACAAAGTTCAATTAAAAAAAGATATTGAAAAATTAACGGGCAAAACTGTTTTTGTGGATAACGATGCCAACACTGCCGCAATAGGTGCTTATTGGCTCGATGTCAAAGCCAAAGCGGACAATATGGTTTGCGTAACATTGGGAACAGGTGTAGGCGGCGGAATAATAATAAACAAAAAACTTTTCAGAGGTAACAGCGGAACGGCGGGCGAAATAGGACATATTACGGTTGTTCCCGACGGTAGAAAGTGTAATTGCGGAAATTACGGCTGTGCCGAAACATATATCGGTGTAAGACATATAGTAAAAGAAACAATAGATTTGCTTAAAACAAAAAAATCTAAATATATAGTGAAGTTGGCAAATAACGATATAGAACAAATTACTCCGAAACTGTTGTCTCAAGCGGCAGAAAAAGGCGATGTCGTTGCAAAAAAAGTTTGGAACAATGCCGGAGAAAAATTAGGAATATTGTTAGCTGATATTATAGACTTTTTTAATCCCGATTGTATTGTTTTATGCGGCGGGATAAGCAATGCGGGCGACTTAATTATTAAACCTGCTAAAGAACAAATAAAAAAGAGAGCATTTAAAACCGCTGCAAAAGCTTGCAGGATTATAGTATCCAAATATACAAGTAAGCTCGGTGTTGTAGGTGCGGCAATGCTTGTAAAAAACTAACAAATGCTTCGTAAAAAAATAATCTTCTTATTATCCGTATTATGTTTATCTTTTATTTTTGCTTCACAAGCTTATTGTGCTTATGAAGTGACAATAAAAGCCGATTCTTTAACATACCAACAAGACGACGAAGTTATTACAGCTTCGGGAAACATAGAACTTGAATGGACAGGCAAAATAATAAAAGCCGATAATATTGAAATGAGAATAAAAGATCAGCATCTTACCGCCGAAGGAAATGTTGAAATTACCGAAGAGAAGAATCTTCTCGTTTCCGACAAAGTTCAATATGATATGGCAAAAGAACAAGGCGACCTTGAAAATACTTTCGGAACATCGTCATCAATTTTTTTTAAAGCAGAAAAGATGGTAAAAGTTTCTTCCGATACTTACGAAATAGAAAAAGTAAAACTTTCCAACTGCGATTTGGATAATCCCCACCACTATGCTTTTGCAAAAAAAGGTGTGTTTGTTGCAGATAAAAGAATAACAATTTACAAAGCAACTTATTATGTAGGTAAAGTTCCCGTATTTTATTTTCCGAAATATACAAGAAATTTAGCAGGTTCAGACAGTAAATTCAGTTACGAAATAGAGCCGGGTTACACTAACGACGGCGGTCTTTCCGCAAAGGCTAAATTAAAGTATAAATTTACGGATAAATTGAATTCCGCACTTTTATTGGATTATTTAGGTACAAAAGGCGAAGGTATAGGGCTTGAAACAAACTATTACGATAAAGATAACTTAAAAGCAACATTATACGCTTACGGAACACAAGACAGAGAAGAAGATTCTCAAAGGTGGATGATAAAACCGTCTTATTGGCAAAAGATAAACGATTTGTGGACTATACAATCTCATGCGGAATTTGTTAGTGATTCTTATTTCAATAACAGATATTCGCTCGACGATTGGGACAGAGTATTGAACAAAAGAAGATCGTATGCTTCAATTACAAGGCAGGGCAGAAAATCGAATTTAAGAGTATTGTCGGAATTATATCAAATATATAATCCCATAACGGATAAAATTCAGAACGGTTCTTACTTAATATTACCGCAGGTTTATTATTCTTTATATCCTACAAAAACTTTAGGAGCATACAGCAGCTTTACTTTTAATTTCGAAAATAAAACAAATTATGAAATGGAATATTCTTCCGCTACTTACGATTACAGAAGAATAAGCGCTTATGCCGACTACAACATAACAAAAGATTACAGAATATCAAAAAAAATGACCGTTAAACCTACTTTAGGCGTAAACGGAACTTTTTACGACAGTATAAACCCGGAAGATGACGATAAAAACTTTACAACAAGATATTACGGCTCTTTAAATACAAGATACAGACCTACATGGTGGATGGATTGGAACTTATCATATAATGCGAAAGTAAGGTCCGATATTAACAGATTAAATATAGATACCGATTCTTTTGATAAAGGTGTGGAACAAAATGCTATTTTGTTTAATAATTATATTTACACAAATTCCAATTTAACCGTAAGAAACACTACCGGTTACGATTTTAGAGATTTGGAAGGATTGGGTTATATAGATTGGTATCCGTTTATAACGGAATTAACCTATGTTCCGTCGTCTAAAATAACATTATATTTAAAACAAACACAAGATTTGCATCCGTTTAAATTCAATTCTTTACAGTTTGATTCTATGTTCGGAAGGCTTGAAAGATTTTATTTTAAACTTTCCGCTTTTTATTATCAATTAAGGCCGGAAGAAATTGATTTGGTTTCAGGTATAGGTTTTTGGTTAAATTCCAAATGGAGACTTGATTATCTTATAAGAATAACAAATCACTATACCGAAAATAAGTGGTCTAAAAGAGATCAGGAGTTAAAAGTATACAGAGATTTGCATTGTTTCAATTTAGGGGCAAGTTTCAGGCTCAGAGAAGAATATTTTGAGTTTTATTTAAAGTTTGAAATGAAATCAAATGTCCCCACACTCACCAAAAAAGACGGTACCAAAGAAATTGATGAAGAATTCTATCCTTGGAGATAAAATTTGCGAAGCAGTGTCATAAAAATGTTTCTTGCTAAGGATTTACATATTTTCAATTAGTTTTTTTTGTCATCCCGCACTCGATGCGGGATCTCGCTGTTTGTCGTTCTTGGCTTTCTAAGAGTTTTCAAGTTTTTGCTTAGAATAAAGCATTTGCCGACTGCGGTGTTTTGCCTTTCAAAGGATTTACATATTTTAAATTAGTTACTTTTTTGTCATCCCGCACTCGATGCGGGATCTCGCTGTTTGTCGTTCTTGGCTTTCTAAGAGTTTTCAAGTTTTTGCTTAGAATAAAGCATTTGCCGACTGCGATGTTTTGCCTTTCAAAGGATTTACATATTTTAAATTAGTTTTTTTTGTCATCCCGCACTTGATGCGGGATCTCGTTGTCGGTAGTGGTCGTTGGAGACTTTAAGATTTTAGGTTACCAAAAATACGAAGTTAGAATTTAAAAGATAAATCCGTTTCACTATTCCGTTTCTTAGAAACGGAAAGAAACGGCTATAAAATGTGAACCGTATGATTCTTCTATTTCAAACGGCAACTCAAAAGCATAATCTATTGCTAATGTTGAATCGTTCAAGAATGTAAATTCGTATCCGAAACCTATATCAAAAGCTTCTTCTCTGCCGCCGAGTCTTATTCCCAACTTATCATCTAATATATAACTTTCCAAACCTATTCTGAACTTTGTTTCTCCGTCTATAAATATTAAATCAAAATCTGCCGTAAATGTCG
>NZ_DGIC01000009.1:412238-412369 GCF_002392975.1 Candidatus Ruminimicrobiellum ovillum | reverse complement strand
GCTACACACGTACTACAATGGTCGGTACAGAGGGCTCCGATATCGTAAGATGGAGGGAATCCCACAAAGCCGACCCCAGTTCAGATTGTGGGCTGCAATTCGTCCACATGAAGGAGGAATCGCTAGTAATC
>NZ_DGIC01000009.1:409547-412166 GCF_002392975.1 Candidatus Ruminimicrobiellum ovillum | reverse complement strand
GAATACGTTCCCGGGCCTTGTACACACCGCCCGTCACACCACGAAAGTCAGTCTTAACAGAAGCTGTTGTGCTAACCGCAAGGAGGCAGGCATCTAAGTTAAGGTTGGTGATTGGGGTGAAGTCGTAACAAGGTAGCCGTACGAGAACGTGCGGCTGGATCACCTCCTTTATAAGGAGTAAACATACATCATTAATTTGATGGGATGTTATTGGTTGATACACTTAAATTGCACATTCGGGATTACTACCTATATGGGGCATTCATCCGCATATTATTTAGTTGGCATTATAAAGCTGGTATCTGGTCGGCGAAAGCAGTAAGATACGGTTGTTGCAGGAAGCGGGCCTATAGCTCAGTTAGTCAGAGCGCACCCCTGATAAGGGTGAGGTCTGTGGTGCAACTCCACATAGGCCCACCAGTTATATATACTTTCTTGGAACATTGGGGATATAGCTCAGCTGGGAGAGCGCCTGCTTTGCAAGCAGGAGGTCGTGAGTTCGATCCTCACTATCTCCACAAGATAAACGAATTTTTCAGTTTTATACTGATAAATATATAGCAGTAATGTTCATTGAAAACTTAATAGGCAAATCAGCGTCTTCATATTTTAAAATATGAAAACAAGAAAAACACAATTAGTTGTTGTTAAATAATAACAAAGTTATAAAAAAGTAAGTTACATAATCATCTCATTTTAGGATGGGATTAGAGAATGTGACTAAGCTACTAAGTGCATATAGTGAATGCCTTGGCTGAGACTGTCGATGAAGGACGTGGTAAGCTGCGATAAGCGTCGGTGAGGTGCAAACAACCTTTGACCCGGCGATTTCCGAATGGGGTAACCCCGTAACAAGTAATTGTTACGATCCGAAAGGAAGGCAACCTAGGGAAGTGAAACATCTCAGTACCTAGAGGAAAAGACATCAACCGAGATATCGAAAGTAGTGGCGAGCGAAATCGATATAGCCTAAACCAGTGTGCTTGCACACTGGGGTCATAGGACTACATTAGTAGAGTTATCAATCAAAAAATTAGCTGAACGGTCTGGAAAGACCGACCATAGAAGGTGATAGTCCTGTATGCGAAAATTTTTTGACTCGAAGTAGTATCCTGAGTACCATCGAGCACGTGAAACTTGGTGGGAAGTTAGGGGGACCACCCTCTAAGGCTAAATACATGTCTCAGACCGATAGTGAACCAGTACCGTGAGGGAAAGGTGAAAAGAACCGCGGGAGCGGAGTGAAATAGAACCTGAAACTGTATGCATACAAGCAGTTCGAGGGTTATGCCGGGAGCTTCGGCAACCGGAAAGCCTGAGAGCGTGCCTATTGAAGAATGATCCGGCGAGTTAATTGGTAGGTGCAAGGATAAGTGTTAAGTGAAAGCTTGTCACGTATCCGTAGCGAAAGCAAGTTTGAAAGGGCGTTAGTACCTATCATTAGACCCGAAGCCAAGTGATCTATGCCTGGACAGAGTGAATTCCCTTTAACCGGGGAAGGAGGCTCGAAGCGTCGACCGTTGAAAAGGTCTTGCATGAGCTGGGTATAGGGGTGAAAGGCCAATCTAACTTGGTGATAGCTGGTTCTCCTCGAAATAGTTTTTGGACTAGCCTAGTACGTTAAGTCTGAGAGGTAGAGCACTAAATAATCTAGGGGGTGTAACCCACTTTCCGAAGTTAATTAAACTCCGAATTCTCAGATGTATTATACTGGAGTCAGTTTGTGAGGGATAAGCTTCACATGCAAAAGGGAAACAGCCCAGACCACCAACTAAGGTCCCTAAATATATACTAAGTGGTACAAGGAAGTGGAATTTCTTAGACAGCTAGGAGGTTGGCTTAGAAGCAGCCACCCTTTAAAGAGTGCGTAACAGCTCACTAGTCAAGTGATTCTGCACCGAAGACACCCGGGGCTCAAGTATATTACCGAAGTTGTGGATTTTATAGCAATATAAAGTGGTAGAGGAGCGTTCCCACGACACTGAAGATGTACCGAAAGGAGCATTGGAGTTGTGGGAAGTGAGAATGTCGGAATGAGTAGCGATAAAAGAGGTGAAAATCCTCTTCGCCGAAAACCTAAGGTTTCCTTGAGTAAAGTTCGTCTGCTCAGGGTCAGTCGATCCTAAGCCGAGGGCGAAAGCCGTAGGCGATGGGTATCAGGTTAATATTCCTGAACTACCTTTAGTGGGTTAATGTGTTTAGCTACGCTTTCCAGTAGATCATCATCTCATTGGTTGTAGATGTTGCCTCGCAAGAGGGAGGATTTGGAGCAATCCGAAGAACTGATCGTATGGAGAGCCAAGAAAAACCTAAGCACTGCTTCTGAAGGTAAACGTACCGTAAACGGACACACGTAGGTGGGGTGAAAATCCTAAGGCGCGCGAGATAACTTTCGTTTAGGAACTCGGCATATTGGCCCCGTAACTTCGGGATAAGGGGTGCCTATAGCAATATAGGTCGCAGTGAAATGGCCCTCGTGACTGTTTAACAAAAACATAGGTCTCTGCTGAAATCACAAGATGATGTATAGGGACTGACACCTGCCCGGTGCTGGAAGGTCAAGGGGAGATGTTAGCGCAAGCGAAGCATTGAACTTAAGCCCCAGTAAACGGCGGCCGT